>NZ_JAAKMV010000006.1:0-229485 GCF_049170575.1 Aeromonas sp. 604282
GAAGCGAGCCCTGAGATGAGTCATCCCTGACCCCTTGAGGGTCCTAAAGGGCCGTTGGAGACCACAACGTTGATAGGCGGGGTGTGTAAGTGCAGCGATGCATTGAGCTAACCCGTACTAATTACCCGTGAGGCTTAACCATACAACACCCAAGAAGTGTTCTAAGGCTTGTAGCAAATAGAACGAACTACTCAAATTCAGTGATAGTGACAAGCCAAGCGCAACATCACTACTCACGTCAGCTTTCCAAGATTGAAGAATTTGCCTGGCGGCCATAGCGCCGTGGAACCACCTGATCCCATGCCGAACTCAGAAGTGAAACGCGGTAGCGCCGATGGTAGTGTGGCATTCGCCATGCGAGAGTAGGACACTGCCAGGCACCTAATTAAACAGCGATGTGAAGAATCACGACGCTGGCTGCGAGGATGACACCTCATAGAAGCGGCACATGATTTAGCGAAAGCTAACCGAATGCGGAGCGGTAGTTCAGTCGGTTAGAATACCGGCCTGTCACGCCGGGGGTCGCGGGTTCGAGTCCCGTCCGCTCCGCCACTAATTTGAAGGCCTTCCCGATTGGGAAGGCCTTTTTGCTATGGGCGGTTTGCTCATAAGAGCCACAGATTTGCACACCAGAGCCAACACAAGCCCAGTCTGACGACCGGGCTTTGGTGTTTTTAGCCTGCTGGTGAGCTGCCGACATCCCACTGCGATGACACTACCTTCCCCTGTTGACGTTCTTGTTACTGTTTCCACTTCTTTATCGCGGCACATCCATCTTGGCCATAGAGCTTGAGGATTAAATCAGGCCATCTTGCAACGGTACGTCATCGCTTCCACTTGTTTGTCTAATTCCTTTATTTGTTTATGGATTTACTCCATTAAAACAGTTTCTTATCAAGAGTGAGCTGTTCTGCGGCAGGAATATTACATGATTCAAATGATAATGATTATTGTTTGAATGATCATGACAGGGTCGTTACAATGCGGGCTGATTAATAAAGTGCTTTTCAAATGAGCCTTTTCTAATGCGCGCCTGGCCGGATGCCGAGCGTTGTAATGAGTGAAGTAAGGGAATACGTCACCTTCCTACAAAAAATGTTCAGGCTAAAACATGATAACAGTGAAACCAAACAAGCTTGCCTTGCTGATCTGCTCCCTTCTTGCGACTCAAGCCTATGCTGCCGAGCAGGAGGTGATGGTCGTCACCGCCTCTGGCTTTCAGCAGAAGATCGAAGATTCTGCAGCCTCCATCTCTGTGATTACCCGCGAGCAGCTGGAGAAGCGGGCATATCGGGATGTAACCGATGCCTTGAAGGATGTGCCAGGTGTGGTAGTGACTGGCGGTGGCAGCAGCAGCGATATCAGTATTCGCGGTATGGGCTCGAAATACACCCTTATGCTGGTTGATGGTAAAAAGGTGGATAGCCGTGGTACCCGGCCCAATAGCGATGGACCCGGTATCGAGCAAGGCTGGTTGCCACCGCTACAGGCGATCGAGCGGATTGAGGTCGTCCGTGGGCCCATGTCATCCCGTTATGGCTCAGATGCCATGGGTGGGGTGATCAACGTGATTACCCGCAAGACCACCGGTCTGGCCTGGCAGGGCTCGGTTCATGCTGATTCGACCTTCCAGGAAAACAAGGATGCCGGCAACAGCTTCCAGACTGATGCCTATACCGCAGGCTCACTGATCGATGGTGTGTTGGGGCTGCGCTTCAATGGACAGCTCGCTCATCGTGGTGAAGACAAATTTACCCAGGGCTTTGCCGAGCAGGAGACTCGCAGTGGCACGGCCGTGCTCAGTTTCAAGCCTGATGACCATAACCGCTTCGATCTGGAAGTCAGTCGCAGCCTGCAGGATCGGGATCGTACTGCCGGCAATTCGCTGGATGCCAAGGCGAAAGATAGCCTCAACAGCTACGAGCGCACCAACTACGCGCTAACCCATGACGGTCAATATGAGTTCGGCTCTTCCAGCAGCTATCTGCAGCAGGAGACCAACACCAACCCAGGCCGCAGGATGGAGCTCACCAACACCATCGCCGATACTCACACCCAGTTCATTTTGGGGGATCACTACCTGAGTGTCGGTGGTCAGTATCGCTATGAGGATCTACACGATCAGGGCAATACCCTGAAAGTGGCCAATCCTGCCGAGCAGCTGACCCGCTGGAGCTGGGCGATGTTTGTCGAGGATGAGTGGTCACTTACTGACAGCTTTGCCCTGACCGGTGGCGCCCGCATGGATCGGGATCAGAACTACGGCACTCACTGGAGCCCGCGCCTCTATGGCGTCTGGCATCTGGATCAGAGCTGGACCCTGAAAGGGGGCGTCTCGACCGGTTATCGCTCCCCTGACTTGCGGATGTCAGCGGCCAACTGGGGTCAGGTCACCGGTGGTGGCAGCCTGGATGGCATGCTGGTTGGCAACCCGGATCTCAAACCCGAGACCAGCGTGAGTGAAGAGATCGGTCTGCTGTGGAACGGTCATCAGGGCTTCAATGCCGGGATTACCCTGTTCAACACCGACTTCAAGAACAAGATCTCAGAAGTGCGCCGCTGTACTGACAAGAAGCAGCCTGCCTGTACGCTCAATGGTCACAGCTATGATTTCATCAGCGATCGGGTCAACGTCGACAAGGCGAACATGCGTGGGGTCGAGGGGATGATGGATTGGGCCATCAATGAGGATTGGTCGGTCAGCTCTAGCTACACATTCACTCAATCCGAGCAGAAGAGCGGCCCGCTGGCAGGCCATGCCCTCAACCAGATGCCCCGCCATATGTTCAACGGCAGTGTCGATTGGCAGACCACCGAGGATCTCAACCTCTGGTCACGGGTCAACTTCCGTGGCGAGACCTCCGAATACCTGAGCCGTGTGAAGATGGCGGATGGGACTCCTTCCTACACCTTCTTTGACATGGGGCTGGTCTACAAGGCCAACAAGCATCTGGATCTGACCGCCGGGGTCTATAACCTGTTCGACAAGACGGTGGATTACAGCAGTTATGGCACAGTGCTGGATGGTCGCCGCTACAACCTGGGTGTGACCTACAACTTCTGATAGGCATAACATTACACGGCCGCCATCATCCGATGGCGGCCGTTTTTATTGCGCTTCCGTCAGGGGGCTATGCCTGATAGGGGGCTGCTTGCCAGGTATTGCGCCCCAGTCCCTTGGCCTGATACATGAGGGCGTCAGCCTGCCGTAGTAGCTGCTCGGCATCGACCTCTCTCTTTGCCGCAACCCAGACTGCCCCGGTGCTGATGGAGAGGGTCACCTCGCCACTGCTGGTGTGCAGGGTTTGCCGGTTGCTCTCCAGGCAAATGCGCTCGGCCCACTCTTCTGTCTCTGCCAATGTGGCCAGCGGCAGCAGCAGGCAAAACTCCTCGCCCCCGATGCGGGCCAGCAGAGCCTCTTCGGGCAACAGATTCGTCACAGTAGTGGCCAGCTTTTCCAGCAACAGATCTCCGATGCCATGACCAAAGCGGTCATTGGTCTCCTTGAAGTGATCCACATCGAATAGCAGCAGGGCACTGGCCATGCCGCTTGCCAGCCGTTGCTCCATGGCGGGCATGAATGCCCGTCGATTAAGTAGCCCAGTCAGAGGATCGGTACTGGCCAGTTTCTCCAGTCTTGCGTTTGCACGGCTCAGCTCGGCGGTACGGCTCGCGACTGCGCGCCTCAGCTGTATTATGTAAGCTGCCAGAATCCCCCCTCCTGCCAGCAACAGCCAGGGACCAAGGTGGATGGGGTAGACGGTCTCGACATGCATCCATTTGCGGATGATCCGCTCCCGATCGCTCTCTTTGATCTTGGCGAATCCCTCTTCCAGCCGGTTTAACAGGGCAAGGTCGCCCTTTTTCACCGCAAAGCGGATCTGGTCGGTATAGAGGTGGCGAACCGGAATAAAGCGGGTGGGATCGTCGGAGGTATAGATGTAGAAGTTGGCGACCTGCAGATCGGCGATAAAGGCCTTTATGTCGCCCCGAAAGGCCGCCGCCAGCAGGGTATCATTGTCATCAAAGGTCTGCAGTCTGGTTCCGGGAAAGTAGCGTCTGGCGTAATACTCTTCGTAGCCACCGGCTACCACACCGACTGTTTCATGGAGCAGGTAGTAATGGACATCGGTGCCGCGCAATTCGCTCGAGAAGAAGAGCTGTGAGTCGAGCTGGGCGAGAGGCAGGCCATAGTCGAACTGCTTGTCCCGCTCCGGTGACCAGAGCAGCCCGGCGTGAACGTCGGTTTTTCCCTTCTGGAGCAAGTCGAGAGAGCCCTGCCAGTCGACCAGCCGGAACTCGATCTTCTGGCCGGTGACCCTGGCATATTCACGCCACAAATCGATCAGCAAACCATCCGGCTGACCCGACTCATTGATATAGGAGAAGGGCTGCCAGGCTTTGGAGTTGGTAATGATGATCGGCTCTTCCTGTGCGTTGGCACAGGCTGGAGGGGCAAGTGCGAGCAGCAGGAGCCCCCATCCGATACTGATCAAGACTCCTGTCCTGGAATAAGCCATCCTTGCTCCACTCCGTTGCCAAATACCGTGCGTGGTCATCAATTATCTCCGCCTTCATCATAGAAGAACAGGGGTCAGGATGATGAAGTTTGCACACAGAGAGGCCAGGCGCAGCAGGGCAAACAAATAGAGTAATGACTTACAAAGGCAGGCTTATTCGTGCCTCCAGCCCACCTTGTGGCCGATTGAGCAGGGTCAGTTCGCCGCCGTGCTGATGGACCAGGGTACGGGCAATGGAGAGCCCGAGCCCCACGCTGCCGGACTCGGTGTTGCGGGCTTCGTCTAGCCGTACGAAGGGTTTGAACACATCTTCCAGCCGCGCAGGATCGATTCCCGGCCCGTTGTCACAGACCCGGATCAACAGCTCTTCCTTGCAGCGCTCCAGCGACACTTCGGCGCTGCCGGCATATTTGATGGCGTTGCCGATCAGGTTCTGCAATACCCGGCGCAAGGTGTTGGCTCTGCATGCGTAAACCTCTTTGCCCTCCGCCAGACAGGTGACCGGCTGACCCGTGTCGGCATAGTCATCGCAGAGGCTGACCAGCAGACTGACCAGATCAAGTTCGCGGGTGGCCTCCTGCAGCCCCTCCTCGCGGGCAAAGCTGAGGGTTGCCGCCAGCATTTGTTCCATCTGTTGCAGGGTCTGCTGGATGCGGAGCTTGTCCTCGCCATCGGCCAGAAATTCGGTACGCAGCCGCAGGCTGGTGATGGGGGTGCGCAGGTCGTGTGAGATAGCCGCCAGCATCCGGGTTCTGTCCTGCACGAAGCGGTCGAGCCGGGTGTGCATCCGGTTGAAGGCCTGGATCGACTCGCGTATCTCAATCGGCCCCACCTCCTGAAGTGGCTCTATATCCTCGCCCCGGCCCAGTCGCTCGGCATTGCCTGCCAACTGTTTGAGCGGTCGGGTGGCGCGGCGGAACAGCAACACCATCAGCCCGATAACCAGACTGGCAACCAGCATCAGGTTGAGGGTGGTTTGCCACGACCAGCTGCCCACCTCCTTGTCGACCAGTGAGCTGAACTGTAGCCAGCCACCCTGCGGCAGTTCGATGGAACCATAGAGTCGCATGTCGCGTGAAGGTGGTGGTGGCCCCTTGCGATCCCGCATCATTCTTGCGTGATGTTCCCACGCCTTGCTGCGTTGGGCATCTTCTTTCAGCTCGGCGCTGATCTCGATGGTAAGGCCTTGCGGGTAGCCGAGCCGTGAGCGTACCAGCTGTTCGAAACGGGGGCTGCGGTTGTCCGGTTGCAACGGTTCGTCGGAGAGGCGCAGTAGCAGGGTTTCGCTGCGGCTCGCCTTGAGGATCTCGTCATAGAGGGAGGGAGGGGAGAGGGAGAGCAGCCTGACCACCGAGATGATCCGCTGCATGGCGTTGCGGCTGTTGACGAAACCGAGCGCCTCCTCCCGATCAGAACGGTAGATCTGGATGCTGAGCAGCTGGATCAGGATCAGCCCCGCCAGCGCCACCAGAATGATCTGGCCTGTCAGCCCTTTGGGCCACATTTGTGCCCACAGTCGTTTCAAAAAGGCCACCGCTTATGCCTGCGTCACGTCGGCGGAGAACATATAGCCGCCGCCCCAGATGGTCTTGATCAGCTCCGGATTCTTGGGATCTCGTTCCAGCTTGCGGCGCAGGCGGCTCACCAGGGTATCGATGGCGCGATCGAAGGCCACCGCCTCGCGGCCACGGGCCAGGTCCAGCAGTTGATCCCGGCTCAATACCCGCTGCGGGCGTTCGAGAAACACCTTGAGCAGATCAAACTCGGCGGTGGAGAGGCTGAGTCCCACCCCATCCTCATCCACCAGCTCCCGGCGATTGACGTCGAGTAGCCAGCGATCGAAGCGCAGATCCCGGGTCAGGGTTTCGGCGGCAGGCTGGGTTTCGGCCTGGGTGCGGCGCATCACCGCCTTGATCCGCGCCAGTAACTCGCGCGGATTGAAAGGCTTGGCCAGATAGTCGTCGGCTCCCATCTCCAGTCCTATGATGCGATCGGTCTCTTCCCCCATGGCGGTGAGCATGATGATGGGCAGGTTCGATTTGACTCTCAGCTCGCGGCAGAGAGTCAGGCCATCTTCACCCGGCATCATCAGATCCAGCACCAGCAGGTCGAACTCCCGCTCCTCCAGCAGTCGCTTCATCTCCTTGCCATCCCGGGCGCAGCTGACCCGCAGGCCGTGCTGTTCCAGAAAGCGCTTCAAGAGATCGCGGATCTCGCTGTGGTCGTCGACCACCAGAATGTGGGTGTTGCCCTGGTTCATGGATACCTCCCCTGCTTGGCGTTGGCCCGAGTATACGAAAATCCGGCCGATGGTTTGTGTCAAAGTGTGCCAGATCCGCACGATGCCACACTCTGCTACAAAAAAGGGCGATGCTGGCAAAGTTCAGACACCGATAGGGTGTTTACTTGAGGGCAAGGCAAGAGCGCCGAACCAGAATCATCCCTACAGGAGATAGACCATGAAAAAGCTGACCAAAACCCTGCTGACTGCCACCCTGATCCTTGGCCTGCCGCTGGGCGCCTATGCAGCCAGTGAAGCTGCCCCCACCGGCCAGCCCGGAGCCATGGTGGACTGCCCGATGGACGGTAGTGGCATGATGGGTGGCAAGCACCATGGTGGTCGCCATGACAAGATGGCCCGCATGCAGAACATGACCCCGGAACAGATCCAGGCCAACCTGCAGCAACGTTATGATCGCATAGAGGATCCTGCCAAGAAGGCGGAGTTCATCAAGAACCTCAACGAGCGTGCCGCCGGCATGACCAAGCACGCCGAAGCGATGAAGCAGTTCGCCGAAGCGAACCAGTAACGCTGCTGCAGTAGCAGACCACATGACAAACCCAAAGGGTGGCCAGGGCCACCCTTTTTGCTCTTGTTGTGTTGAGCGACAGAGCTTGTCTGAATGCAGACAATTGCCAATAAAAGAGGGGGAGCCTGATGCTCCCCCTCTTGCCATCTGTACCGGTGCGGGGTTTCGCCCTACCCACCGGACGAGTGAACTTAGCCCTGAGCCTTGTCGGTCAGGGCTACTTTCTTGACGGTTTCCCCTTCGAACTTGATGACCACGTTCTTCTTGGTAGCATCGGTATCTTTCAGCAGGGTCTTGGTGGTCTCGGCCAGCATGGGAGACGCCTTGTTCAGGGCATCCAGGTCATAGGTCCACACTTCCAGACCGGCTTCGGTCTTGGTAGAGGCCGGCGCACCCAGCTTATCCTTGACCGCCTGCTTGTTGGAACCACCTTCCTTGATATCCAGTGCCTTCTTGATGGCTTCGTTGGATGCGCTATCCATGGCTCCGGATACGGCGGTGCTGGCCGCATCCTTGACGCTGCTGGTGACGCTGTCGGTCAGCGAGTCCATCAGGCCGGCATTGGCAAACAGGGGCAGGGTGGTGAGGGCAACCAGCAAACTCTTTTTCATTTTCTACAGCTTCCATGGGTTCAATGAGGCGGCTATGAAATCAGCAAAGATATTGGGCGTCAAGTGAGGCATGCAATTAACATTTCTGTTAACTGTCTCTCATTTTTCGCCAGCCATAAACAGTTTTGGTATCTCCCGCACCAACCAGCTTTTGGCCTTACCCATGGTGTCTCGCCGCCAGGCCAGCACTACTTGCAACTGATGGCGGTATTCGGGGCTGATCACCTTGAGCCGCCCGGCCCTGATATCTTCGTCAATCCAGCTCTTCGGCATGGTGCCGACCCCGATCCCCGCCAGCAGGGCATCCCGTTTCTCTGCCATGGAACTGACGGTGAGGCGTGGTTGTTTGTCCAGCAGGCGATAGGTGAGCACAGGTTTGCGCAGGGCGGTATCAGCGACCGCAATGGCGCGGTAGCGACGCAGGGTCTCATCTGCCAGCGGTTCCGGCTCCTGGTGGAGGGGATGATCAGGGTGGGCGACATAGAGCATCACCTCCTCTTTCAGCACCTGATGCTTGATGCCGGTCATCATGATGTCCGGGTTGATGGTGGAGATCAGCAGATCGGCACGGCCATCTTCCAGACACTCCCAGCTCCCTGCCAGCACCTCGGCCCGTAGCCGCAGGCGGGTATCGGTCTGTTCGGCCAGTCGCTCAACCAGAGGGAAAAGTGTTTGCAACGGAGTCAGCGCATCAACGGCGACAGTGATGTCGGTCTCCCAGCCACGGGCCAGCGCCCGGGTTTCGCCCACCAGATGTTCGGCTGCTTCCAGCAGCACCCTGCCTCGCTCCAGCAGCATGCGTCCGGCCGGGGTGAACTTGGTGCGGTGCCCGCTGCGGTCAAACAGCATGGCATCCAGTTCGTCCTCCAACTTCTGCACTGTATAGCTGAGCGCTGATGGCACCTTGCCCAGCTCGTCGGCGGCCGCCGCGAAGCTGCCGCGGCGGTCGATGGCGTCCAGTACCCGGATAGCTTCCAGGGTCAGCGCCCGCTCCTTGTTCGATTCCTTGGCCATTATCACCTTCAATTTTTTTGAATATGTTTGCCAGATTATCTCGCTAACAAGTTAGGTCAAGCACGTTTAATATTCAATTATCGCTTGGGCAGGAACGCCGAGCGGCCAAATATGCGGGAAGTTCCGCACTGTGACACACCAATTCGGTCTGTCTGATGTCGGTGAAAGAACAACACACTATTTGAATAACCTCTTGCATGGATGCATTGATTCTGGCCGAAACGGCCTTGGCAATGACATAAAACCAAGAGAGTGAATGAACATGAAAAACGTAATCAAGATGTTGGCCGCTGCAGGCCTGATGACCGCTGGTTTCGCGCAGGCTGCCGTACCGGCAGACTTCAACGCCACTCCGGGCGTGCTGTTTGTGAAGTGGAACGCCACTGCTGCGATGTATGGCAAAAGCAATCCGATGCTGGAGGTACGTAACGAGTCTGGCGATCTGCTGGCATCGGTTCACGCCAACCTGACCGGTACCCAGCAGGTGCATATCCCGAGCCGTACCCAGGGTAACCTGACCGTCAACCTGGCCGGTGAGAGTAGCGAGTATCGTATTCCGTTCGGCATCGGTAGTGGCAAAGACCGCTAAGTCGAACCCCTGATAGATGAGGAGCAGACCATGATGCAATTGAGAGCCGCAGAAGCGCGGGGCAAGGCCAACTTTGGCTGGCTGGACGCGCGCCACAGTTTCTCCTTCGGTCACTACTATGACCCGGAGTGGATGGGGCACTCGGTACTGCGGGTGATCAATCAGGATCTGGTTGCGCCGGGTGGCGGATTCGCCACCCACCCTCACGCCAACATGGAGATCCTCACCTGCGTGCTGCAAGGCACCATAGAGCACAAGGACAGCCTCGGCCATGCCGAGCAGATCCCGGCAGGGGATTTCCAGCTGATGAGCGCAGGCAGCGGGATCCGCCACAGCGAGTACAACCCCTCGCAGACGGATCCTCTCTCCCTGTTGCAGATCTGGATCGAGCCGAACGAGTTCGGCACGCCACCCGGGTATCAGCAGAAGAAGATCGAGTCCAGACCGGGCATGACGCTGGTGGCGTCACCGGATGGCGAGGCGGGATCGCTGCGGATCCGCCAACAGGCCCGCGTATGGCGGCTGGAACTGGCCCCGGGCGAGGCGCTCGAATGGGCACTGGCTGGCCGACACGGTTACCTGCAGATGATTTCAGGGGAGTTGACCGCCAACGGTCTGGCTGCCCGACCCGGCGACGGGGTACTCAGTCGTGATGAATACCGGTGGGAGCTGGTTGCGACCAGTGCCAGCCAAGCTCTGTTATTTGACCTACCCTGAAGCAGTCAGCGGTGATGTGACACAAACGAGGAATATGAAATGGACAAGATGAAAGATGTAGCGCTGCTGGCGGGTCGTGTACTGCTGGCGCTGATGTTCGTAATGGCGGGCTGGAGCAAGATCGGCGGCTATGCCGGTACTCAGGGCTATATGGAAGCGATGGGCGTGCCGGGCTTTATGTTGCCGCTGGTGATCCTGCTTGAGCTGGGTGGTGGCCTTGCCGTCGTGCTGGGTCTCTTTACCCGCAGCCTCTCCGTGCTGCTGGCCGGTTTCACCCTGATGGCTGCCTTTATTTTCCACTATCAGCCTGCCGAACAGATGCAGATGCTGATGTTTATGAAGAACGTCTCAGTGGCCGGTGGTTTCCTGGCGCTGGCGGCGGCCGGAGCAGGGGCTTTCAGTGTGGATGCCCGTCTCGGCAAAAACTGGTAATGCCCTGAAGAGTCAAGTTTTCCAATGCCTTTTGGCCGGTGCAACTGCACCGGCTTTTTTCTGTCTGCGTTTTCCGGATAGGTGAGGCGGTGCGTCAAATCTGCGGCGCCCCTCATGGTTCAGCGGTTTACCCGCCTGCTGGCCACAAGAGCCTTTTGCATCTTCCCCCCCGATCCCTGACAATTCCCTCTCTTGTGAAGTGATGGAAATGGCTCGCCTTTTCCCTCGCCCCCTCTCATCCACAGGCGGGAATTGCTCATGTTTACCCTCTACCACTCCAATCAGCTGGATCTGCTCAAAGAGCTGCTGGTGAGCCGCATCCGGCAGGCCCCTCTCTCTCACCCCTTAGATCGGGAGCAGATCCTGGTGCAGAGTCCGGGCATGGCCCAGTGGCTCAAGCTGGAGCTGGCCAAAGCGTTCGGCATCGCAGCCAATATCGACTTTCCGCTGCCCGCCAGCTTTATCTGGGAGATGTTCACCCGGGTGCTGGCGGATGTACCGCGCCAGAGCCCCTACAACAAGGGCTCAATGAGCTGGCAGCTGATGACCATTCTGCCCGCCTTGCTGGATCGCCCCGCCTTTGCCCCGCTCGCCGCCTATCTGGGCGGGGGAGATGAGGAGGAGCCTGCCAAGGAGCCCGAGCAGGTGCGGTTGTGGCAGCTCTGCCAGAAGGTAGCGGATCTCTTTGACCAATATCTGGTCTACCGGCCGGACTGGATCGCCCGTTGGGAAGAGGGGGAAGGATTGAGTCAGGAGCTGGCCGGGGTGAGCGGTCAGGATTGGCAGCCGGAGCTGTGGCGTGAGCTGGTGGCCCGCACGTTGGCGCTCTCTCCGAGTGGCTACCACCGCGCCAACCTCTACGAGGAGTTTATCCACGAGCTGGAGCGTACTGCCGATCTGCCGGGCAAGCTGCCGCAGCGGGTGTTCGTATTCGGCATCTCGGCGCTGCCGCCGCGCTATGTGGAGGCGCTGCTGGCCCTCGGCAGCCGGCCGGAGGTGGAGGTGCACCTGTTCGTCACCAACCCCTGCCGCTACTACTGGGGGGATCTGCTGGATCGCAAGACCCTGGCTCGGCTGGAGAACAAGCTCAAACCCGGCACCGATATCGAGACATTGCAGGGCCCCGCCAACCCGCTGCTCGCCTCCATGGGCAAGCTGGGGCGCGACTACCTGCATCAGCTGATGGAGCTGGAGGTGCCGCAAATCGAGGCTTTCGTCGATATCGACGAAGTTGATGGCAAAGGCAATGTCAGCCTGCTGCGCGCCATCCAGAAGGATGTGCTGGAGCTGGCCGAGCGAGGCGCCGGTCAGTTCGATCTCGACAGCAGCCACCACAAGAGCCCCATCGATCCGGCGGATGGATCCTTGCAGATCCACGCCTGCCACGGCCCGATGCGCGAACTCGAGGTGCTGCACGACCGGCTGCTGGCGCTGTTCGAGCAGGACCCGTCCCTCACTCCGAAAGACGTGGTGGTGATGATGCCGGATGTGAACAGCTACGGCCCCTACATTCAGGCGGTGTTTGGCGCGCGCGGTCAGATCCCGTTTGCGGTATCGGATCGGGCGGCGAGTCAGGAGAGCCCGCTGCTGCAAAGCTTCCTCGCCCTGCTCAGGCTGCCCAATGCCCGCTTCGGGGCAGGGGAGCTGCTCGCCATTCTCGAGGTGCCCGCCGTGCTGCGCCGTTTCGAGCTGGATGACGACGAGTTCAACCAGCTGCGGGTCTGGGTGCAGGAGACCGGCATCCGCTGGGGGCTGGACGACGGCTACCCCGTCCGTTTCGATCTGCCGCCCATGTCCGGCAACAGCTGGCTGTTCGGCCTGCGCCGCATGCTGCTCGGCTTCGCCATGGGGGATGGCGAGCCGGTGGCGGGCATTCTTCCTTACGCCGATATCGAGGGGCAGCAGGGGTTGGCACTCGGCAAGCTCGCCTGGTTTGTCGATTCGCTGGCCGAATTCCTGCCCCGCCTGCAGCAGGCGCAGCCGCTGGCCGAGTGGAACGCCTGCCTGCTGGCGCTGCTGGAGCGTTTCTATCTGGCCGACGAAGATGAAGAACGTCAGCTCCAGCTGATTCGCAGCCAGCTGGTCGAGTGGCAGACCCGGCTCGACGAAGCCCGCTTCGAGCAGCCCATCACCGCCGATCTGTTGCAGGATTACCTCGGCAGCGTGCTGGGGGAGTCCCGCTCAAGCCAGCGCTTCCTCGCCGGTCAGGTCAACTTCTGCACCCTGATGCCGATGCGCTCCATCCCCTTCAAACAGGTCTGCCTGCTCGGCATGAACGACGGTGTCTACCCGCGCACCCTGGCTCCCATGGGGTTCGATCTGATGGCGGTGGCGTCGCGGCGCGGGGATCGCTCCCGTCGTGATGATGACCGCTACCTCTTCCTCGAGGCACTGCTCAGCGCCCAGCAGGGGCTCTATATCAGCTATCAGGGCTTCAGCGCGCAGGACAACAGCGACAAGGTGCCATCCGTGCTGCTGGCCGAACTCATCGACTATGTGCGGCAGGGCTTTGTGCTGGCGGGGGATGAGGAGCTGGACGACGAAACCTCCGGCAAGCGGCTGCTCAACCACCTGATGGTGGCGCACCCGCTCACCCCCTACAGCCGCAACTACTTCTACCCGGAGGCGGGTTCACGCCTCTTTACCTATGCCGCCGACTGGTTGCCCGCCCTCAATCCGGTGCGCGGCGCGGCCAACTTCCAGAGCGGCGAGCTGCCTTTGCCCCCCGAATGGGGCAAGGAGCAGGGGCTGGAGCTGGCGGAGCTGCTGCGCTTCTATCGCCAGCCCACCAAATATTTCCTCAACCGTCGCCTCAAGGTGTGGTTTGAGCTGAACGAAGCCAACATCGAGGACAGCGAGCCGTTCGAGCTGGATGGCCTGCAACATTATCAGCTGAAAGATCTGCTGCTCGATGCCCATCTGGCGGAAGGTGAAAGTACCGAGCGTCGCGAGCGGTTGCAGCTCACCGGCCTGCTGCCGCAAGGGTGGTTCGGCAGCCTGCTGCTGGACGATCTGGATGCCGAGATGGGCAAGCTGGCGGATCGGCTGCGGCCATGGGTTGCGGCCAATGAGTCAGAAAAACAGGCGGTGGAGATCGATATCTCCCTCACTCAGGGCCAGCTGCAAGGGTGGATCGACACCCAGAAGGGGCGCTTGCTGGTGGTCAAACCCGGCAGCTTCAACGGCAAGGATCTGCTGCTGGGCTGGATCCAGCACCTCTGCCTCTCATTGAGTGGCGCCCCCGGCGACACCCTGCTGTTCGATGCCAAACAGAGTCTGCGACTGCCCAAGCTCTCTGCCGACGAGGCGCGGCCCAAGCTGGCGGCGCTGGTGGCGTGCTGGGCGCAGGGGATGAAGCGGCCGCTGCCCTTCTTCCCCAACACTGCCTGGGATTGGCTCAAGGCGATCGAGAAGGATCCGGACAAACCGGAGGCGGCCGACAAGGCGGCTCTCACCCGTTTCAACGGCGGCTGGATGATCAATGGGGAGGGGCAAGACGTTTACGTCGCCCGCTGCTTCCCCGAACTCGATGACGAGGTGCTGGGGCAGTTGCAGGCGCTGGCCCGCGAACACCTGACCCCGCTGCTCAAGACCCTGGAGGAGCTGAAATAATGGCTAACCCGCTCAATACATTGCGTTTTCCCCTCCATGGTGAACGACTGATCGAAGCTTCCGCCGGTACCGGCAAGACCTACACCATCGCCGGTCTCTACCTGCGCCTGCTGCTGGGTCACGGCCCGCTCATCGAAGAGGGCGCCGATGTGGGTCAGCCGAGCGCCCACGAGCGGCCGCTCTCGGTGACCGAAATTCTGGTGGTGACCTTTACCGAAGCCGCCACCGCCGAGCTGCGCGGGCGGATCCGCGGCCGCATCCACGAGGCGCGCCTCGCCTTTATGCGCGGCCATAGCAGTGACACCCTGCTGGCCCAACTGCTGGACGAGGTGAAGGATCACGAATTGGCGGCCCGTCGCCTGCTGGCCGCCGAGCGGCAGATGGACGAGGCGGCGGTCTTTACCATCCACGGCTTCTGCCAGCGGATGCTCAAGCAGAACGCCTTCGAGTCGGGCGCCCTCTTTGAAACCGAATTTCTCACCGACGACAGCCAGCTCAGGCTGCAGGCGGTGAGCGACTACTGGCGTGCCGAGTTCTATCCGGTGGATAAAGCCCTCGCCAGCGCGGTGCGCGCGCTCTGGCCGAGCCCCGCCGCCCTGCTGCGGGAGATGGGCAGCTGGCTCGACAATAGCGAGCTGGAGATCCACCCCGCGCTGGGGGACGAGACCCTTGCCGCCCGCCATCAGGCGGCCATGAGCCGCATCGCGGCAGTGAAAAACGAATGGCTGGCGCAGACGGACGAGATCCGCCGCCAGACCGACGGCCAGATCAGCCGCTACACCGGCAAGAACTACGAAGGGTGGCTTGCCAAGATAGCCGACTGGGCACAGGACGAAAGCAGTGGCTACGCCATCCCCAAGGAGCTGGAGCGCTTCGGCCAGAGGGTGCTGGAGGAGAACCTCAAGAAGGGGGGCGCAGTGCCGACCCTGCCGCTGTTCAGCCAGATCGACCAGCTGCTGGCGAGCCGCCCCGGTATTCGGGATCTCATCCTGCAACGGGCGGCCAAAGTAGTGCGCAGCCGGATGCAGGCGAGCAAGCGCCAAGCCCATCAGCTCTCGTTCGATGACCTGCTCAAAGATCTCGACGGGGCGCTCGGCTCCAGCCTTGGCGAGCGGCTGTGCGAGCGCATTCGCGCCACCTACCGGGTGGCGATGATCGATGAATTTCAGGATACCGATCCCCAGCAGTACCGCATCTTCCATCGGCTTTACGGTGGCCACACCGACACGGCGCTATTGATGATCGGTGACCCCAAGCAGGCCATCTACGGCTTTCGCGGCGCCGACATCTTTACCTACATTCAGGCGCGGCGAAATGTGAGCGCCCACTACACCCTCGGGCGCAACTGGCGCTCCAGCAGTGTGCTGGTGGGGGCGGTCAACGGCCTGTTCGAGCGAGCCAAGGATCCCTTTATCTACGAAGCGAATATCCCCTTCCTGCCGGTGGAGGCGCAGGGCAAGAGCAAGGCGCTGCTGCTCGATGGTGCCACCGCCCCCGTGCTCCACTGCTGGCAGCTGACCGGTCAGCCCACCTTCAACCGGGGGGATTACCAGAGCAAGATGGCCCGCGCCACCGCCGCCGAGATCCACCGCCTGCTGACCCTGGCTCGCGAGGGCAAGGCATTGATAGGTGACAAGGCGGTGAAGGCCGGGGATATCGCCGTGCTGGTGCGCACCGGCGCCGAGGGCAAGCTGGTGCAGCAGGAATTGGCGCGGCTCGCCATCGCCTCCGTCTATCTGTCGAACCGCGAGAGCGTGCTGGAGCAGAAGGAGGCGCGGGAGATCCTGCTGATTTTGCACGCCTGCCAGAACCCGAGCGAAGAGCGTAGCCTGCGGGCGGCGCTCGCCACCGGCCTGTTTGATCTCGATGCCAAGGCGCTCGATGGGCTGGCCAGCGACGAGCGGGCGTGGGAGAGCGCGGTGCAGGAGTTTATGGAGTACCGCAAGATCTGGCACCGCCGCGGCGTGCTGGCGATGCTGCGGGCCCTGCTGCACCGGCGCAATCTCGCCTCTTCGCTTTTGGCGAGCCCCTATGGCGAGCGGCGGCTGACCAACTTCCTCCATCTTGGCGAGCTGCTGCAACAGGTGAGCAGCGAGCTGGACGGGGAATATGCCCTGCTGCGCTGGCTGGGGGAGGCGGTGAGCCGCCCCAACGGGCAGGATGCGGAGCAGGTACTGCGCCTCGAATCCGAGCGGAAATTGGTGCAGATCGTCACCATCCACAAATCCAAGGGGCTGGAGTACCCGCTGGTATTCCTGCCCTTTATCTGCAGCCATAGAACCGCCGAGACCCCGCTCTATCACGAGGCGGACGAGGCGGGCAATCGCACCATTCTCGATCTGACCGGCGCCGACTCGTCGCTCGCCGAAGCGGACAGGGAACGGCTTGCCGAAGACCTGCGGCTGCTCTATGTGGCGCTGACCCGGGGCGTCTACGCCACCTGGCTGGGGCTGGCGCCGGTGCGGGCGGGAGCGGGCAAGTCGGAGAAGACCGACCTGCACCACACCGCCATCGGCTACCTGCTGCAAAAGGGCGAGGAGGGGGATGCCGAAACCCTGGCGACCGCGCTGACCGAGCTGGCACAGGCGCTGCCCGGGGTGGCTGTCGGTGAGCCCTCGCTCACCCGTCCGGCCCCGCTGCCGCCAGAGGAGGAGCAGTTGGGCGAGCCGCAGGTGCGCCACTTTAGCGGTTCCCTTGAGCGGGACTGGTGGATCAGCTCCTACTCCGGGCTGGCGGCGCAGGGTCACGGTCACAGTAAGGGCGTACTCGCCAATCCCGGCTTCGATGACGAGGTCGTCACCGAGGCGGCTGCATTGGCTTCCGAGCAACCGGACGAGGCACCCCAGCCCTCCATCTTCACCTTCCCGAAAGGGGCGCGCCCCGGCACCTTGCTGCACAGCCTGTTCGAGACCATCGATTTTCAGAGCGCTGCGGGTGAGCCGCTGGCAGAGCATATCGCCACCCTGCTGGCGCAAGATGGTTTCGACGAGAGTTGGGCCCCCGTGCTGCAACAGCAGGTGGAGGCGGTGCTCGATACTCCGCTCGATACCGGCTTTGGTGAGCCGGTGCGGCTGCGGGATTTGAGTGCCGAGCGCAAACAGGTGGAGCTGGAGTTCTTCCTGCCCATGGGGCGGGTGACGGCACCGGCGCTGACCGCCTTCTGCCAGCAGCACGACCCGCTGTCGCGGGGCAACAAGCCGCTCAGCTTTGCCACCGTGCAGGGGATGCTCAAGGGCTTTATCGATCTGGTGTTCGAGTGGCAGGGGCGCTGGTATCTGCTCGACTACAAATCGAACCACCTCGGCATGAGCCCCGCCGATTACAGCCGTCCGGCGCTGGAGCGGGCGATGGCCGAGCATCGCTACGACCTGCAATACCAGCTCTACTCGCTGGCGCTGCACCGGCTGCTCACCCTGCGCCTGCCGGGTTACGACTTCGAGCAGCACTTTGGCGGCGTTTTCTATCTGTTCCTGCGCGGCATGCCGCAGGGGGGCATTTTTCATACCCGCCCGAGCCGTGAACTGGTGCTGGGGCTGGATAAGTTGTTTCGCGAAGGCAGTGAGCTGCCAACAGCGGGATCCCAAGCATTTAACGAGGTAGAGGCATGAGCGGCACCATGATCAGCACCGCGACCAGCGCAATGATGGTTGAACGGCTCAAAACACTGGCGCTGGCTGGCCGTATTCGCCAGCTGGATCTGCAATTTGCCAGGCTGGTGGCTGACCTTGGCGGCAGCCCCGAGCTGGTGTTGGGGGCGGCGCTCACCTGCTTCGAGCTGGGGCGCGGCCATGTCTGTTTGCCGCTGGAGATGCTCGCTGCCGGATCATTGCGCCCGTTCGGGCTGGATCCCCAGCAGAGCCGGGATCTGTTGCTGGATCTGGCGGATCCTGCCCGCTGGCCCGCCCTGTTTGCGGCAAGCCCGCTGGTTGGCTGTGAGCAGAATGAGGGGCTCGCCCCGCGCTGGCCGCTGCGGCTCTGGCACGGGCGGCTCTATCTCACCCGTTACCACGACTTTGAGCAGGGGGTGGCCCGCCATCTGCGCGCTTTGAGTGAACGAGCCGAATGGCCGGAGATTGCTCCCGCCCTGTCGCGGCTGTTTGCCCGCGACTACGGGTTGGTGTTCGCGGCGCTGCTCAAGGCCCGCCTCGCCCCCGATTTCTCGGCCCGCCACTTTATCGAGAAGTATCTGGATCTGGTGTTCCCCAATGAAGTGGATTGGCCCGCCATCGAAGGGCTGCTCGCCAGCGCCCAGGCGGCGAGCGACTTGAGCAAGCTGGATGCGCTGGTGCCCGAGATGCTCTGCTGCAACGGCCAGAAGCTGGCGGCGGCCACGGCGGCGGCGCGCCCCTTTGCGGTGATCTCGGGTGGCCCCGGCACCGGCAAGACCACGACTGTGGCCAAGCTGCTCGCCATTCTGGTGGAGACCGGGCTGCAAGCAGGCAAGGCCCCGGCGATCCGGCTGGTGGCCCCCACCGGCAAGGCGGCGGCGCGCCTCACCGAGAGTATCGGCTCTGCCTTGCAGGCGTTGGATCTGCCCCCCGAGTGGGTCGAAGCGATCCCGACCGAAGCGGGCACCCTGCACCGGCTGCTCGGGGTCATTCCGGGGCGCAGCCAGTTCCGCCACCACGCGGGCAACCCGCTGCACCTCGACCTGCTGGTGGTGGATGAGGCCTCCATGGTCGACCTGCCGATGATGGCGCGCCTGCTCGATGCGCTGCCGAGCCACGCCCGCCTGATCCTGCTTGGCGACAAGGATCAGCTCGCCTCGGTGGAGGCGGGGGCTGTGCTCGGCGATATCTGCAGCTTTATCGAACAGGGCATCAGCCCGGCGCAGGCGGATTGGCTCTCCCGTCAGACCGGTTACCGCTTGCAGGGCACGCCCGTTGGGGCACCGGTGCGTGACAGCCTCTGTTTGCTGGCCAAGAGCTGGCGCTTTGATCAGCACTCTGGCATCGGTCAGCTGGCGCGCGCCTGCAACAGCGGCGATGCCACGGCGGTGGAATCAGTCTGGGGCGCAGGATTCGCCGATATCAGCCTGCACCCCTGGGCGGGGGAGGCCTACGACGCCCTGATTGCCCAGGGGGTGGCCGGTTACGGCAGCTATCTGAAGGCGGCTCGCGCGGGGGAAGCGCCCGCCGCCGTATTCAAGGCATTCAACAGCTTCCAGATCCTCTGCGCCCTGCGCGATGGCTCGTTCGGCGTGCTGGGGCTTAACGAGCGGCTCGAACTGGCCCTGTCACGGGCTGGGCTGATTGCCCGCGATGGCGACTGGTATGCCGGTCGCCCTGTGATGGTGGTGCGCAACGACCACGGGGTCGGCCTCTACAACGGCGATATGGGGCTCTGCCTGCCCGATGAAAGCGGGCGGTTAAAGGTATGGTTTGAGCAGCCGGACGGCACCCTGCGGGCCCTGTTGCCCAGCCGCTTGCCGCCCCATGAGACGGTCTACGCCATGACCATCCACAAATCCCAGGGTTCGGAGTTTGCCCATACCGTGCTGGTGTTGCCCGACAGCCCCAGCCCGCTGCTGACCCGCGAGCTGGTCTATACCGGCATCACCCGCGCCAAGGCGAAACTCGATCTCTACGGCGATCGCGCCCTGCTGGCACAAGCGGTGCGGAAAAAGACCGAGCGTTATTCCGGATTGGCACAGAGGTTGGGGGAGTGATTGATTGGATGGCGGTAAAGGGATTTGCCGCCGTTTTAATGTCATTCACTAATTGAAAATTCAGAGGGAGGATTTATTTGCTCAAAAACCCACTCCGAAAAAACTTTTTCAACATCCCATCTATTATAATTTTCGTCAGGGTAACGTTTTCTCATCAAATCTGACTTACAGGAATTAAACTCATGATATTTTTCCATGAATTTCTTGGACAGTTCATTTAGTTCACTGTCACTGTTAATTATAAAAAACGGCAATTTTATTATGGGTGGTTTCAGTTGAGTTGTGATTGGTGTAGACAGTGTTTGATATGTATCACAATGCACTTCACTTTTTCTTATGTGTTGAAATAAACTATATTCAATAGTTCCTTTTTTATAATAGTAAATCTCACAGTAAAATTCTGCGTTTGACCCATCTTGAGCTTCTGGATAGGTAATAAACTCAATGTTTGGGAATGGTATAGTCAAACCCTCGTTGTAGTAATTAACAACAGGCAAGGTCTTAATAATTCTGTTCTTATATTTTAAGTGGTAGTCAAACTGTCTTGTATTCTCAAAATATAAGTTTTGCCACCAGTAATTACCCCCCTCATGTTCTACATTTCCAATCTCAATAGTGAAATCAGGATCATTAGAATAGAAGGCTTGGCTAATACCGTCATAGTCCCAACATTTGGCATCTTCTAAAAGAATGGAGAATCTATCAGGGGCTTTTAGATTGAGGCCGAATCTTTCACGCCACATCGTTCTGACATCAATTGGATTGGCACATGAATCTAATGGTGTATTAGCATCATTTGTCCGTGAATAAACAACACCAGCTCGTATGGATTTACCTTGATAACTGTATTCTTTTGTCAGGTAATATGGTTTTAAAGGCTCATTAAATATTGTTAGGATTGCTAACTTGGCTTCATTAAATTGTAAAAATTCAAGCTGAATGTTTGGGATGTTATCTTCACTAAAACTTAGTCTTCTAAGCGCAGTGATAATATCTGCTTGAGTATATTTTTTATCACTGTCATTTAATCCAACTACTTCTAATGAATCAGATATTCCGAAAGCTATGTATCTATTCCCATTGTGAATTACATTAGCCATACATAGAATATCATGGACCATTGCAGCCATATTGTTGTGGAATTTTTGTTTGAAGTCCCACCAGAGACCTTCTTTACCTTTTGAGAGTAAGTCATTAATGATGCTGTTCATTAAATAAAACCATGAAGTAATGTAAATTGTATTTTGTAATTGTCGTCAGTTTACCTTCAAATATGGTCGCAATGGAACTATTTACATGCTTATAAGCTGAACTCGCATGTTGGGCTTCGCAGGCTCAGCACCAAACTACCGATCGTGTAGGTTGTGGCGAGCGTAGCGAAGCCCAACGTTTACCGCGAAATCTCTTTTTCCTTTCCCTTATCCCCAGCCCTTCTCCTCCTTTTTTAATAAATGGGAGAAGGGAGCCATGCCGTTACCGCTGTCCGATTACGCTTCGCTAATCGAACTTACGAGAGGGCCAGGGTGAGGGGAGCATTCAGGTATTAGATGGTCAGCTCCAGCCGGTTGCCTTCCGGGTCGAGGAAGGTGCTCTCGTAATAGCCGTCGCCGGTCCAGCGGGGGCCGTCCAGGTGTTTCACCTCGGCGCCCTTGAGCAGCTTGAGGCGGGCGGTCATCTTGTCCACTTCCTCCACGCTGCCAAGGGAGAAGGCGAGGTGGGCCAGCCCCTGCAGCGGGTGCGGCAGGTGCAGATCCGCCGGAAACAGGATGGGGATGTGCATCAGCTCCAGGCTGGCGCCCCCTTCGAAACGCACGAAGTAAGAGCTGAACTGTTTGCTCGGGTTGTGATAGCGCTCATTGGCCTGCCCGCCAAACAGGGTGCAGTAGAATGCCTTGAGTGCCTCCAGATCCTGCGCCCAGATGGCGACGTGATGGATATGCATGGCTGATCTCCTGTGACTCGATGCCCTTGATGCTATGCTGGGGCCTGTCCCTTCGACATGGCTGAGCCCGTCCTGATGATGTCTGAAACTGCCAACGCCGAGATTATCGATGTCTCCCCCGACTGCCGCGAGCAGATCTGCTGCGACAGCTTGCTGCCGGCCCTTGCGCAGGAGCAGGTGTGGCTGGCGGGTTATTCCCGTCTCAAGACCCGCTACCGCATCGCGCGCCGCTTTGCCGATATGCACTGTTTTCTGCTGACCCTGGGCGGTGAGGGGGAGGTGCAGGTGGGGGAGCGCCGCGAGCGGTTGCAGGTCGGGGAGTGGGCGCTGATCCCGGCCGGGGAGCCAATCTGCTATCAGTTGAGTGAGCCGTTGAACCAGCAGGTGAATAAGGGGAGTGAGTGGGAGCTGGTGTGGCTGCTGCTGCACAAGGATTCCCCCTGGGATGCCTTCGCCAGCCACCCCCGGCTCGGTTGTACCTCCCAGCAGGCCACCGTACTGCGCACGATCGAGAACCTCTATGCGGAGCAGGAGCGCCATCAGGACCCGCTGCTCAGCGCCCTGCTGGTTGAGCAGCTCGGCTTTTACCTGCGCCGTCTGTTGCAAAAGGGGGAGGGGCAGCGGCGTGGCGAGCGGCTGGCGCTGCGCCTCGAATTGCTGCTCAAAGAGGCGCTGACCGAGCCGTGGGACATAGCGCGCATGGCCGGCGCCCTGCATCTCTCCGAGCGCCAGCTCTACCGGCTCTGCCAGCAGCACTTCGCGCTGGCGCCCATGGCGCTGCTGCAACGGCTGCGGCTGCAGCGGGCGGCGCTCTTGCTGGCCAGCCGGGCCGACCCGGTGAAGCTGCTGGCCGAGCAGTGCGGCTTCAAGAACGAGTACCATTTCTCCACCGCCTTCAAACGCCAGCATGGCCTGGCGCCCAGCCACTATCGCAACCTGCATCATCCTGCCTTTAAAACCGGACAAGGGTGAAATATTGAGCCACACTGGTTGCTAATGTTATTCAGACGAACCCGATGGCGGCCGATAACCGGAACAAGTAGTGGCGGTTTTCATCGATCAACGGATAGCGGACTGTGCAGCCGTCTGCCGCTATCATTTCTCAACATCAGGCTGGAATGCCCCGCGCCCCAGCGGGGCGGCAATACAAGGATGGTCTCCCATGCTGCAGGACAGCGACACGATCAGGATCTCGGATGTCAGCGAAGCCGTGGTACATGGCATTCTCGAGGTGATCAGCGATGGCATCTGGGACTGGAATGCCAACACCGGTTTCGTCTATCGCAACCCGGGCTGGTACCGGATGCTGGGCTACGAGCCCCATACTCTAGGCAACAATGTCTTCACCTGGGAGAGTGTGATCCACCCCGACGACATGGATCGGGTGATGGCGAGCTTCGATGCCTATCTGAGCGGCGCCGCCCCCGACTACCGGGTCGAGTATCGCTGCCGCAGTCGCGGCGGAGACTATATCTGGATCGAGGATTGCGGCCGCATCATAGAGCGCAATCCCGATGGGTCTGTGGCGCGGATGATCGGCGCCCATCGCAATATCCACGCCAGCAAGTTGCTGCTGGAGCAGCTGGAGCTGCGCAATCAGTCGCTGGAGCAACTGGTGGCGGAGCGCACCGCCGAGCTGGTGCGAGTCAACGAGGCACTGCAACAGAGGGTGGAGGAGAATCGTCAGCTGGCGGAGACTGATGCCCTGACCGGTGCCGCCAGCCGCTATCGGCTGGAGCGGGCGTTGCAGCTGGAGTGCGAACGGGCGCGCCGCTTTCACTTGCCTTTTACCGTGATTGCCATGGATGTGGACAACTTCAAGCAGATCAATGACAGCTATGGCCACAATATCGGGGATCAGACCCTGATCAACATAGTGGCGCTGGTGCGCGACCATATCCGCGAGATTGATCTGCTGGCTCGTTGGGGTGGCGACGAGTTTATGGTGCTGCTGCCCAATACCGGCCGTGAAGATGCGTTGGTGGTGGCGAACAAGTTTCAGGCGTTGATGGTGACGAACCCCATCTGTCCCCGCGGTGTCACCACCATGAGCTTCGGAGTGGCGGAGTATCAGCAGGGTGAGCAGAAGGAGAGTCTGATGGTGCGTGCCGATCGGGCGCTCTATCAGGCCAAGCAGCAGGGCAAGAATCAGATCTGCTGATGGCACATCAGCCAATAGAAGGGCCGCAGGCGTGAAACCTGTGGCCCTTTTGCATTGTTACTGACGCGGCGCGACTTAGAAGTGGTAGCGCAGACCCAGCTTGAGGGTATCCAGAGAGTAGTGCTCATCACCCAGGCTCAGGGCGTTGAACTGGCGCTCGTAACCGATACCGGCAGAGAAGCTGTCGTTGAAGGCGTAGTCCAGACCCACTTCCAGATTGGGGTGTACCTTGCTCTTGGTTTCGCTGCCACTTACCTGACCGCTCATACCGAGGATGGTGGCATTGCCGACAACTTCCACTTCGGTGCGAGTGTAAGCGATACCCGGTTTGGCATAGGCGCTGAAGCCCCAGGCCAGCGGATGGCTCAGCTTGGCGGCCAGGCTGATGCTGCGGGTGTCGATGGTGGTGTCGGCAAAACCGGTTGCCCCCTGAGAGGTCACCCAGATCAGCTGCTCCATCTGTTGGGCGTGCAGGCCACCTTCAATGGCCAGCCAGGGTTTGAAGCTGTAACCGACGATCAGGCTGCCGCCGTCGAGCTGGTCGTCGATCACTTTGGCGTCATAGGCGCGCTGGAGGTCACCGTCGAGATCCATCTTGGAGGTGGTCAGATCCAGACCTGCATACCAGCCTTCGGCATGGGCGCCGCCATTCATGGCCAGAGCAAGCAGGGAGAAAGCGGCAATTTTATTAAACTTGTTCATGGATAAATAACCTTGTTTTGCGTGAACTGCGTGTAATTTATATTGCTCAATCCATGAAGCTTTTTATATTTCCGTCATCGCTCTGCTTTCACAGAGGGGCCGCAGTATAGTCAGCACATTTCTGAATAACAAGAGAGTGGTTTCCCCATCATTATAAATATGACTGGCTGCAAGCAGGGCCATTTTGTTTAATAAATGGTGTTATTAGAGTTTTAGCTTTATTGAGGTTTAAATAATTAACTGGTGAGGCAAATGACCGGCTGCGAGTTCTATTTTGATTCTATGTGATTGATTTTTATCAGCATTGAATTTTCATTCGAGCGTGGCCATGATGAGCCGTCTAAAAATTGGCATCTCAGATGTCACTGATTGGCATCAGGTTCTTTTCGATGATTTTTTGAACGCATCACAAGGTGAAACCGTGAGAAAAAAATTTCTCTCTTTGCCTGTTTTTTGCTCTTTTTGAGGTTTGGGATTGTTCCCATTGTAACTTTTGGTGGTCTTTTGAGGCTGTTTTTGCGTGGGCTATGCTACCCACCAGATACGCGAATGGGCGCTTGTGGGTGGCTTTTCTCTTCACCCGGTAGCAGTTGTTGGGGTGGGCATGGGGTGTGATAAGCAGATATGGGGCGTGCGGCCCGATTAATTTTGTTTGCTTATATATGCAAGCCATTTAAAAGATAAGTTTTTGATGTTTTAAATTACTTGATTATATTTGTTTTTATATTGAGTGAAGCTTTCCAAGTAAGCCATTTAAATATATTTAATGGCAATGAGACGGTATTAAGGATCGTTTAGGATACCTTGCCAGAGAGGTCGTAGTGGCTGGCGCATCAGTGGGCGGCGGGTGGCCTGTGACACTTCCCCTTGCCGGGGCCCTTGACCTGACCTGCGAATTCAGGGAAAAGAAAAGGGCGGTGCTATCAGCGCCGCCCAATGCCAGGAAAGAGAAAAAACCTTGCGGTTTAAAAGATAAAAATTTGGAAGCAAACAATCGATTTCTCAACCAGGAAGGGTCTTGAATTCGATACGTTTCGATTATGCGCGATGTTCTATGCAGCACTAGCAAAATGTTTGCGGGTTGAAAGATATGCACTGTCTGGTGTCAGATTTTGCGACCTCATCGTTCAACTGGTCTGTCCTGATGGGCGTTGTAGGCGATTTTTTCTCTAGGCTGTTTTTTCGGTGTCAATATCTGAGCCTTGAAGGTAAAAACAGGTCAGAAGCTGACTCGGCATAACCATGCAATGAAAGTGCGATAACAAGGAAGAGTGGCATGACCTACAGCCAGACCCTGGCCAACAATATTCTCGACACCCTGAAGAAGACCCTGACCGACAAGGGGATCCGCTATCAGACCCTGGCAGAAGCCATGGGTGTCTCCATCGCGACCGTGAAACGGATGATGAACAAGCCCTCGCTGCCGTTTGATACTCTGCTGGAGATCTGCCATCTGGTGGGTCTCTCGTTCGAGGAGTTGCTGGATCGCACTCAGGACGCCCAGAGCCGCCGCGCCGTCTTTACCCAGGAGCAGGACGAGGCGTTTCACAATGAGCCGGGGCTCTACGCTTTTCTCGCCAATATCTTCTGGCGCGACAAGACGCTGATCGATCTCAAGCGGGAGTACGGCCTGACCGATGCCTCCTGCTACCTCTATCTGCGCAAGCTGGAGAAGCTCGGCATTTTGCAGCTTGGTATCGACAACAGTTACCACTTCCTGATCAGCGAGCGGATCAGCTTCGAGCAGCACAGCCGTTTCGCCCGCCAGCAGGCACGGCAGGCGATGTCGGTGCTGGGGGAGTATCTGGTGGAGAACATGCACAAGTCGAACAACTATATGGCGCTCTGCCAGTTGCACCTCAACGAGGGGGAGGCGATGGCGCTGATCGACCGGATGAAGGAGTACTGGCATCAGGAGATCAAGCTCAACCGCCCCGCCATCGGCCAGCAGGAGCACGCCAAGACCTACACCATGTCGCTGCAACTGGCCGACTGCGGCTACCAGAGCTTCGACGACATGATCCCCAATATCGACAACTGATCCCGGCGGATCCTGCGGGATCCGCCATGTTGGAGTCTGGTTATTCCTTGAGTTGAACGGTATGCGATCTGCTTGCGACCGGTTGCAGCACCCGGTTATCGAGGCCGATGCGGATCGCCACTGTGCTCGACAGTGCTCTGGATATTTTCCCTAATCGGCGACCCGGGTTTGTTGCAGCTTGCCTGCGAGCGGCTGCAACGCTCGCGTATCCAGACAGATACGGATCGCATCCGGCCGCCAGTGCTCGATATCGCAATCTACCAGACCGCCCCGCTCGTCGTAATTGACCCGCACCAGCCGCAGCACCGCGCTCCCCTCTGCCAGATTGAGGGCGCGGGCGATGGCGCCGCGCGCCGCCGAGGGGGTGATCTCGAGACTCGCCCCACCCTGGCCTATGCCATAGCGCTGCTGATAGAGCTCGGTGAGGGAGCTGGCCAGCGGCGCGCTGGCGATATCGGGAAAGCGGCTCGCCAGCAGGTGGTGGCTGACATGCAGCACCGGGCGGCCGTCGATCAGCCGCTGGCGGCGGATCTCATAAAGTGGAGTGAAGGGTTCCAACCCCATCCAGCGGCACAGCTCGCTGCTGGCAAGCTCGCTGCCATGGGCCAGCACCCGGGTTTCGGCGGTGCGTTGCTGCTCGCCGATCCACTGGTGAAAGTGGGTGTGGATGGCGGGATCGTAGGTGAGGCGGGGTGGCGCCACAAACCAGCCGCGCCGCTCGGCCCGGTAGATAAGGCCGTCTGCTTCGAGGCTGGAGAGCGCCTCCTTGATGGTGATGCGGGTGGTGGCAAAGCGCTCGCTCAGGGCCCGCTCGGCGGGTAGCTGCTGCCCGGCCCCCAACTGGCCGCTGCCGATATAGCGGCGCAGAGTCTGGCAAATCTGTTCGCACTTGGAGGAGACGCGGCCATCGGCCATGCTCTGTTCGTTCACTCTCTGCTCGCTCAATCTCGGCTCGGTCACACTCTTGTCCCTGTTGCTTATTCAGAAGGCGGGTGGCTGGCCAATCCCTTACTGGAATAGTCCAGCCTCACTCGGGTTCAGAGTTGTAACTGCTGTGGATGACAGCGCCATGACAGGGTGATTGTCATCAAACTGCCATTAAAGCGCCCCGCCACCGTCACAATTCCCCTCTAGCATCCCTCTCGAACCTTAACTGACCTAGTCCAGAGGGATGGGATGATGAAAAGCGTGATCGCAAGTGCACTGGCCATGGTGGCCATCAGCCAACCGTTGTTTGCCACAAATAGCTATGCAGCCGAAAATATCGCGGATCTCGAAAAGGCCGCCCGTGGCGAAGGCCAGCTCCACAGCATCGGCATGCCCGACAGCTGGGCCAACTGGAAGGATACCTGGCAGCAGCTGGGCAGCATCTACGGCATCAAGCATCAGGATACCGACATGAGCTCGGCGCAGGAGATCGCCAAGTTCGCCGCCGAGAAGGCCAATGCCACCGCCGATATCGGTGACGTGGGCGGCGCCTTCGGTCCGGTTGCGGTCAAGCAGGGTGTTACCCAACCCTACAAACCCTCCACCTGGGCCGATATTCCCAACTGGGCCAAGGACGCCGACGGTCACTGGATGCTGGCCTATACCGGCACCATCGCCTTCCTGATCAACAAGGATCTGGTCAAGGCCGCCCCCACCAGCTGGCAATCCCTGCTGGGTGGCGACTACAAGGTGACCCTGGGTGATGTGGGCGTAGCCTCCCAGGCCAACAACGGCGTGCTGGCGGCGGCCTATGCCACCGGCGGCAGCGAGAAGAATCTGAAACCTGCACTGGAGCTGTTCGGCCAGCTGGCCAAGCAGGGTCGTCTCTCCCTGAACGATCCGACCATCGCCAACATCGAGAAGGGCGAGGTGGAAGTGGGTGTGCTGTGGGACTTCAACGCCCTCAACTACCGCGACCAGATCGACCCCAAGAAGTTTGATGTGGTGATCCCGAGTGACGGTTCAGTCATCGCCGGTTACACCACCATCATCAACAAGTGGGCCAAGAACCCCAACGCCGCCAAACTGGCGCGGGAATACATCCTCTCCGATGCCGGTCAAATCAACCTGGCCCGCGGCTACGCTCGCCCGATCCGCAGCAACGTGACTTTGCCGGATGATGTGAAGGCCAAGCTGCTGCCAGCCGAGCAGTATGCCAATGCCAAGCCGGTTCAGGATCACGCCGCCTGGGAGCAGAGCTCCAAAGCCCTGCCGCGCCAGTGGCAAGAAACCGTCATGATCAACATGCAGTAAGGGAATCCAGTGCAACACAAGGTGATAGTGGTACTTGTGGATGGTCTGGCAGCCGAGGTAGCCCACACCATGGGCTACCTCGGTGGCATGGTGGAGGCGGGGCGGGGCCTGCATACGACCCTGAATGCTGCCCTGCCGTCTCTCTCCCGACCCCTCTACGAGTGCATCCTGACCGGCGTGCCGCCGGTGGTGAGCGGCATCACCCACAACGGGGTGAGTCGCCTCAGTCTGCATGACTCCATCTTCCATCTGGCCCGCGCTGCGGGTAAACGCACCGCAGCGGCGGCCTATTACTGGGTGAGCGAACTCTACAACCGCAGCCCCTGGCTGGCAGCCCGCGATCGCTTCACCCATGACGAGCGACTGCCCATCCAGCACGGCTGTTTCTACTGGGATGACGGCTACCCCGACAGCCACCTGTTGATGGATGGCGAGTGGCTGCGCAGCCAGTACGACCCCGATTTTCTCCTGATCCATCCCATGGGGGTGGACAACGCTGGCCACCAGTTCGGCCTCGACTCCCGTCAGTACCGCAATCAGGCGCGCCGGATGGACAGCCTGCTGGCCGACCTGCTGCCCCAGTGGCTGGCACAGGGATATCAGGTGGTGATCACCTCGGATCACGGCATGAACAACGACTTGAGCCACGGCGGCACCCTGACCGAAGAGCGCACCGTGCCGCTCTGGCTGTTTGGCGATGCATTTATCGAGCGCTGGCCGGATGGGGTAGTGATCGCCCAGACCCAGCTCTGCGCCTTGATGGCCGATCTGCTGGGAGTTTCCCACGACAAGCCGGGCTGCCCGCCACTGCTCAAGGCCGCCTTCCTGCGGGAGGTACACTGATGATGCCCGCCACCACCGAGATCCTGGCGGATCAACCGGCCGTCACCCGGCGCCGGGCTCGCCGTCACTGGCTGCCCGCCCTGGTGCTGCTGCCGTTCGTTCTCCTGATGATCCTGTTCCAGCTCGCCCCCATGGTGTGGGTGCTGGTGGGCAGTTTCCAGACCCCGGATGGCTGGGGCATCGACTACTACCGGGAGATTTTGAGCTCCCCCTTCTACCTGCAATCGTTCGGCAACTCGCTGCGCATCGCCGGTATCGCCAGTCTGGCGGGGCTTGCCATCGGCACCCTCGGGGCAGCGGCGCTGCGCCACAGTGGCGAGCGGGTAAAACGGCTGCTGCTGGCCTTTGTCACCATGACCGGCAACTTCAGCGGGGTGCCGCTGGCATTCGCCTTTATCATCATTCTCGGCATCAATGGTGCGGTGACCCTGCTGCTGAAATCCTGGGGATTGATCGACGGCTTCAACCTCTACTCGGGGTCGGGCCTTATTCTCATCTACACCTATTTCCAGATCCCGCTCGCCCTGCTGCTGCTCTACCCGGCCTTCGATGCGCTGCAGGATGAGTGGCCGCAAGCGGCCGCGCTGCTCGGCGCGAGTAAGGGGCAATATGTGTGGCACGTGGCGCTGCCGGTGCTGACGCCTGCGCTGCTTGGCACCCTGATCATCCTGTTTGCCAACGCGGTGGGGGCCTATGCCTCTGCCTACGCCCTCACTACTGGAAACTTCAATCTGGTGACCATCCGGGTGGCGAGTCTGGTCTCCGGCGACATCTTTCTCGAGCCCAATATGGCGGCGGCGCTGGCGGTGATCCTGATGGTGCTGCTGGGGGTAGTGACGGCCGCCAACCAGTGGTTGCTGAAAAAGAGCTATGTGAACAAGGGGCAATCCCATGCATGATTTGACGCCGCGCTGGCCAAAGTGGGTGCTGGGTGGGCTGGTCGCCACCCTGCTGCTGCCGCTGCTGGCCACGTTTCTCTACTCCATCTCTACCCGCTGGGGGGCGACCCTGCTGCCGGATGGCTTCACCCTCGACTGGTATCTCAAGCTGTGGGGCGATCCGCGCTTTCTGGCGGCTTTTGGCCGAAGTCTCCTGGTCTGTGTCGCCACCCTGATGCTGGGGACCCTGGTGCTGGTACCGACCGTGCTGGTGGTGGCCTACTACTTCCCAAAGCTGGATCCCTGGATGAACCTGCTGATCCTGCTCCCCTTCGCGGTGCCACCTGTGGTCTCGTCGGTGGGGCTGCTGCAGATCTACGCCGATGGTGTTCTGCCCATTATCGGCACGCCGTGGATCCTGATCGGCACCTGGTTCACCGTGGTGCTCCCCTTCATGTACCGGGCACTGGCCAACAGCCTGCAAGGGGTGCCGCTCAGGGATTTGATGGATGCCGCCCATCTGCTGGGGGCCAGTAGTCGGCGCGCCTTTCTGTTGGTGGTGATCCCCTGCCTGCGCAAGGGATTGCTGGCGGCGCTGTTTCTCTCGCTCTCCTTCCTGCTCGGCGAGTTCGTGTTTGCCAACATGCTGGTGGGCACCCGTTACGAGACCCTGCAGGTCTACCTCTACAACATGCGCGCCACTTCTGGCCACTTCACCAGTGCGCTGGTGATGAGCTACTTCCTGCTGACTCTGCTGCTCACCTGGGCAGCCAACAGATTTCATCGGTGAATCAACATGTTCCATCTAGAAGTGAATCAACTGCACAAATCTTACGGCGATACGCCGGTGTTCGAGGGGATCGAATTCGGCATCCGCAAGGGGGAGCTGGTGACCCTGCTCGGCCCCTCCGGCTGTGGCAAATCCACCCTGCTGCGGGCGCTGGCGGGGCTCACTCCGGTGGATGGCGGTCAGGTGCGGGTGGCCGGTGAAGATATCACCTGGCAGGCGCCCCAGAAGCGGGGCATCGGCATGGTGTTCCAGAGTTATGCGCTGTTCCCCAACATGACGGTGTGGGACAACGTTGCCTTCGGCCTCAAGATGAAACCCCAGCCGGGACGGGATCTCGCCGCCAGCGTGCAGGAGGCGCTGGCGCTGGTGGAGCTGACCGGCTTCGAGCGCCGCTATCCGGCCGAGCTCTCCGGCGGCCAGCGCCAGCGGGTGGCGCTGGCCCGGGCACTGGTGGTGCAGCCGCGGATCCTGCTGCTGGACGAGCCGCTCTCGGCGCTGGATGCTCGCATCCGCCGCAGCCTGCGCCAGCAGATCCGCGAGATCCAGCAGCGGCTCGAACTCACCACCATCTTCGTGACCCACGATCAGGAGGAGGCGCTTACCATGTCGGATCGGATCTTCCTGATGAACAAGGGCTCCATCGTCCAGAGCGGCACGCCGGAGGAGATCTACACCCGCCCCGCCAGCGAGTTTGTGGCGGGCTTTATCGGCAACTACAACCTGCTCGGCGCCGAGCAGGGCAAGTCGCTGTTCGGCCCCCGTTTTCAGGGCAAGCTGGCGCTGCGGCCGGAGTCCATCACCCTGCTGCCCGCCGGGGCGACCAGCAGCGAACCCAGCCTGCCCGGCATCGTTCGCCAGCAACAGCTGCTCGGCAACGTGATCCGCTATCAGGTGGAGTGCGAGGCGGGGCTGTTGACGGTGGATTGCCTCAACCGCTCGGCTGGCGATCTGCTGGCCACCGGCAGTGCCGTGACCCTGGTGGTGGCCCGGGATCAACTCTGTGAGGTAGCATGAGGCCGCATTTCATTTCCATTTTCACTGCGAGGAGCGCCCATGGCACTGGCACTGTTTGATCTGGACGAGACCCTGATAGCGGGGGATTCTGCCAGCCTCTGGCTGGAGTACATGGTGGCCGAGGAGCTGGCCCCTGCCAGCATGATCGCCGAGGAGCAGGCCATGATGTCCCTCTACCATCAGGGCAAGATGGACATGCACCAGTACATGGCTTTCACCCTGCAACCGCTGGCGGGCAAGACGCGCCAGTGGCTCGACTCGCTCTCTACCCGCTTTGCCGAGCAGGTGCTGCGCGAGCGCCTCTACCCCGAGGGGTTGGCGCGCATCGAATGGCATCGGGAGCGGGGCGACGATCTGGTGCTCATCTCCGCCTCCGGCGAGCATCTGGTGGCCCCCATGGCGAAGATGCTGGGGATGGATCACTGCGTCGCCATCCTGCTCGATGAGGAGGAGGGGATGTTGACCGGCCAGACCCGCGGCACCCTCAGCTTTCGTGAAGGCAAGGTGGCCCGCATCAACCAGCTCTTTGCCGGCAGGGACCATCTCTGGCAGGGGAGCTTTGGTTATAGCGACTCTCACAACGATCTGCCCATGCTGCGGGCGGTGAGCCACCCCCATGCGGTCAATCCGGCCCCCGCGCTGCGTCAGCAGGCCGAGGAGCTGGGCTGGCCGGTGTGGGTGTGGCAGCGCTGAGTTGTGCGCTCAAACAGGCTCAATACACGGCAAAAATAGCGATATAAACAACAGAGAGAGGCCGTTGCCTCTCTCCTGTCTTCCTTTCCTGGTTGCGTTCATTCTGTCTCCCGCCACGATGACCGCCGAGTTTGCTCAAGGTGAGGAGGCCTCTTCCATCTGACCGTTGCCACGACGCTGGGGGAAGCAGATACGATTTTTCCCCTCCCGCTTGGCCTGATAAACCCCGCTGTCGGCCAGCTCTATCAGCTCCTTGGCCGAGAGTCCGGAGTGACTCAAGGCCACCCCACCGCTGAGGGTAATGGTCAGTTCCGGCTCTCGCCACTCCAGTTGAGTGACTGCGAGTCTGAAGCTCTCCAGCAGTGAGGCAACCTCATTCATTTGCATCTCCAACCGCAAGATCAGCACCAGCTCCTCGCCACCGTAGCGGCAGAACCAACCCCACTGGTCAAACATTTTCATGCCCAGCTTGCTTACTCGCCTGAGGACTATATCCCCTGTCTGGTGGCCAAAGGTATCGTTGACTTGTTTGAAGTTATCGAGATCGAACATCACCACGAGGAAGGGGGGGCCACTGCCGAGCTGTCTTTGCAGGCACTCGTCGAAGAAACGGCGGTTGTAAAGACCGGTAAGCTTGTCCTGATTGGCTTGCTGGCGGATCTGGGCAAAATCCTGGCTGGCGGCATCCATCTCTTCATAGACCTTGGCCAGCTCCAGCATGCGGCTACCATGATAGGCTTTACCGCCAGAACGACTGGTGCGGATCAGCAGGGTAATCTCTCCCAGCATGCGACGGAAATAGCGGGACCAGAGCAGTGCCAGCAGCAGATAGAGAATGCAGGCGAGTGCAATCATCAGCTGCACGTTGATGGAGACGCTGTCGATCACCTGCTGCATGCTGGCAGTCGGCTCGACGCTGAGCAGGATCCAGCGCTGCTCGGGGATGCGGTAGTAGGAGACCATCAGGCCGCTGGCATCATCGAGGAAGAAACCCTGCGGCTGTTGCATTTGTGCCAGCCATTCAAGATGGGTGAGCGGCTTGAATACCCGTTCGCGATCCGGATGGGCCAGCACCAGCCCGTCATGGTTGAGCAGGAGCTGATAGCCATTACCCAGATGGTGACTCTGCTCATGCCGACTGTTGAGCCAGCTGGCGAGGGGGGTGAGCTGGGTATCCAGCGAGAGTACGCCAACCCGCTTGCCGTCAGGATCTTCAATCACCCTGGCCAGCGCCATGGTGAGAGTGCCCAAGGTGTAGTCGTAATAAGGAGCAGTCCAGACAATCTGTCCGGGATGGCTGGCGGCCAGCAGATACCAGGGGCGGGTTCTGGGATCGAACTTCTCGTCGGCCTGCCAGGAAGGGTGGATCAGCATCTTGCGATGCTCGGTGCCCACGTAGACGTAATCGAGCTCCATCACCTTGTGATAGGCCTGCCACTGTTGCAGGTAGCGCTCGCCGTTAAGGATCTCCGAGCCGCTGAAATCCTGATAATTTACCTGCTGATAAATGAGCGTAAACTGGCGTTTGAGGGTCGCCAGATAGGGTTCGATCAGGGTATGGAAATACTGGGTGTTGCGAGCAATCAGGTTCTGTTGCTGCTCGTGGCGCAGGGTGCGCTCCATATGCAGGTAGTAGATGCTGCCGAGCAGCAACACTGGGATAAAGAGCAAGAGGAGGCCCAGCCGCATGCGGGTGATCAAAGACCAAGTATTCTTGGGCTTGGCGGGGGACATGAACAGATCCTTTTCGTCTCGGGTGACACCAGCATATATGATGCTGTGCGGCTCGTCTAAAGGCAGAAAATGAGATGTTTCCGATGTTGAACCACACTCTGCTCTCAATGATTCATTATGGCAGCATAGCGGTGCTAATCCTTGCCCTCTGTGTCGAGTATCTGATCTTTCGGCGCGGCCTGAACATGCTGCGGGTGCGCCGCTTGCTGCTGGCAGATGGGGTGGCGGCGCTGGCGCTCTTCTCCATCTTTGCCACCGGGAGTCTGCTGGCCCTCGAGCATGCCAGCTCGGTGGCAGAGATCTTTGCCCATCCTGCCCACGGTCTCAAGATGGGGCTGTTTCTGCTGATTGTCGGCTCCCTCGTTTATCCCAGCCGCCTCTTCTATCGCTGGCGTCGCGCCCTGCGTCTGGGCAAGGCGCCGATGATCTCCATTCAGCAGCACTTCCGGGTGGTGTGGATCCTGCGGGGCAATCTGCTACTGATTGCCCTGTTGGCCGTGTTCACCAAGCCCTCGCTGCAGTAACACTCGCGGTGCTCAAAAGCAGTGCGATGCAGAGCGTTGAGAGCGAGAGCGAAGACAAAGAGTGGAGACAAGAGGATAGGGAGGCGGGTATCTTGGATCGGATAACCCGTCACGCGCCGATTTAAGGAAGAATCGCCATGCGCTCCAATCTGATGTTGCTGATGGCTGCCACCATCTGGGGTATGGGCTTTGTCGCCCAGCGCCTCGGGATGGATCACATGGGGCCCTATACCTTCAATGGCCTGCGCTTTCTGCTCGGCGCCCTCTCCCTGCTGCCGCTGCTCTGGTGGCTCAAATCCCGACAACCTGTTGCCGTCGCGGGCGACCATCGCCAACTGCTGATCGGTGGTGTGCTGGCCGGGCTGGTGCTGTTCTGTGCCGCCTCCCTGCAGCAGGTGGGGCTGCTTTATACCACTGCCGCCAAGGCCGGTTTCATCACCGGGCTCTACATCATTCTGGTGCCGGTACTGGGGCTACTGCTGCGCCACAAGAGTGGCCTCAATACCTGGATCGGCGCCATCATCGCGCTGGCCGGTCTCTATGTGTTGAGCGTTACCGACGAGTTCACCATCGGCTTTGGCGATCTGCTGCAGGTGGTCGGCGCCCTGTTCTGGGCCGTTCACCTGCTGCTGGTGGATCACTACTCCAACCGGGTTGCTCCCATCAAGCTCGCCGGAGTGCAGTTCGTAGTCTGCGGCCTGCTCAGCCTCGCCACCGCTTTTGTTATTGAAACTCCGACTGTTAGCGGCGCTGTGGCCGGTTGGCAGGCGCTACTCTATGCCGGACTGGTGTCGGTCGGGGTGGGTTATACCCTGCAGGTGGTAGGGCAGCGGGGCGCCCATCCGGCCCACGCCGCCATCATCCTCAGTCTGGAGACCGTCTTTGCCGCCGTGGGTGGCGTATTGTTGCTGGATGAAACGCTGGACGAGCGCGCCATTGCCGGTTGTGCCCTGATGCTGGCGGGGATGCTCATCTCCCAGATCCGGCTGCGCTGGTGGTGGAAGTCGCGCCGGGACAAGGTGCCAGCGACAAAGTAAACCGCAGCCCGCAGCATAACAAAAACGCCCCGACAGTCGGGGCGTTTTGCATGATGGCGACTCGGGTCAGGGGCGCTGATCCAGCTCGCGCTCCAGCTCCATGGCCTTCTGACGGGCCGGATGGGTATTGAGGCGCTGCCAGTAGGCTTGCAGGTGCGGGAAGTGGGCCAGCTGACCGCTTTGCGCCAGCAGATCCACCAGGAAGGAGTTCATGATGTCGGCGCCGGAGAGGCGATCCCCCACCAGATAGTGGCGACTCGCCAGTACCTCATTGAGGTAGCCCAGCACCTTGGCACACTCTGCTTTGGCGTAGTCCGGCAGGAAGCGCATCGGGCTGCCATCCTTGCGCACAAACATATCCAGCAGCAGAGGCAGGATGCCCGAGCTCTCGGCAAAGTGAAGCCACTGCAGGTATTCGGGATAGTCGGGGCTATCTGGTGCCGGTGCCAGCCGATCCGGGGCGTAGCGGGCAATCAGGTACTCGGTGATGGCGCCCGATTCTGCCAGCACCCGGCCGTCGAACTCGATGACCGGCGACTTGCCGAGTGGATGGATGGCTTTTAGCTCGGGCGGTGCCAGAAAGGTGGTGGCATCGCGCTGATACGCCTTGATTTCATAGGGCTGACCCAGCTCTTCGAGCAGCCAGATGATGCGTTGGGAGCGGGATTTGTTCAGGTGGTGCAGGACTATCATAACGACCTCGATTCGGTGGCAGGGTGGGGTATACGAGCGGACGAGGGGGGCGGTTCACCGATGGCTAAAAAAGAGCGGGCTGATGCCCGCTCCCTCGTTGACTGACTCAGGCCTCCAGCGCCTGATCCAGATCCGCCAGAATGTCCTCGATCGCCTCGATCCCCACCGACAGCCGGATCATCTCCGGTTTCACGCCAGCCTTGGCCTGCTCCTCCTCGCTCAACTGGCGATGGGTGGTGGAGGCCGGGTGGCAGGCCAGCGATTTGGCGTCGCCGATGTTGACCAGCCGCTTGAAGATTTTGAGCGCATCGTAGAAACGCACGCCCGCCTCGTAGCCATCTTTCAGCCCGAACGAGAGAATCGCCGAGGGGCGACCGGCCATGTACTTCTCTGCCAGCAGATAGTGCGGGTGACCCGGCAGACCGGCATAGCTGACCCATGCCACCTTGGGGTGATGCTTGAGGTGGTTGGCGACCCGCAGGGCGTTGTCGACGTGGCGCTCCATGCGCAGGCTCAGGGTCTCCAGCCCCTGCAGCAGCAGGAAGGCGTTCATCGGCGCCAACGCGGCGCCGGTATTGCGCAGCGGCACGGTACGCACCCGCCCGATAAAGGCGGCCGGGCCAAAGGCCTCGGTATAGACCACCCCGTGATATGAAGGTTCCGGTTTGGTCAGCTGGGGGAAGCGCTCGGCGTGATCCGCCCAGGGGAACTTGCCCGAGTCGACGATGACGCCACCCAGCGAGTTGCCGTGGCCGCCGACATATTTGGTCAGGCTGTGGACCACGATGTCGGCGCCGTGTTCGATGGGCTTGCAGAGCACGGGGGTGGCGACCGTGTTGTCGACGATGAGCGGCACGCCACGGGCGTGGGCTGCCTTGGCCAGCGCGGCCAAATCGACGATGTTGCCCGCCGGGTTGCCGATGCTCTCGCAGTAGACCGCCTTGGTCTTGTCGTCGATCAGGGCGGCGATGGCCTCGGCGCTGTCATCCTTGGCGAAGCGCACCTCGACCCCGAAGCTCGGCAGCATGTGGGCGAACAAGGTATAGGTGCCGCCATAGAGCTGGGGCGTGGAGACAATGTTGTCACCGGCGGCGGTCAGCGCCTGAATGGCGTAGGTGATGGCGGCGGAACCCGCCGAGACCACCAGGCCAGCGATACCCCCTTCCAGCGCGGCCATCCGCTGCTCCAGCACATCGTTGGTGGGGTTCATGATGCGGGTGTAGATGTTGCCCGGCACCGCCAGATTGAACAGATCCGCCCCGTGCTGGGCGCTCTCGAACTCGTAGGCCACCGTCTGGTAGATGGGCACGGCGACCGCCTTGGTGGTGGGGTCGTTGGAAAAGCCGTGGTGCAGGGCCAGGGTCGCATCTTTCATCACACACTCCTTGTTGGATGTTGCTTATGGCATTTATAGATGGATAGACGTCCAATCTATCAGGCCCGTGGCCGATGTAAACAGCAAGATCCGGCAAAGCAATGTCGCCTGCAGGGGATGCGCGTCCTGAGTGGCTGGCATGGCCCGCACTCAGAGACGACGGCGATACTCCTTGTCGTCGATCTGGTTCATATCCCACTGCATCAGGCGGTTGAGCTGCTGCATGGGATCCTCGATGAGCGCCAGCGGGCGCGGCAGGATCCGCTTGAAGTAACGGCGCAAGGTCTGCTGGATCCGGTTCGGTTTGAGGGAGTTGGCGTGGCTCATGATGGTGCTCCTGTGCAGTGGTTCTCACGTTCATCAGCAGTATTGAGCTAAAATGCGGAAGTAAAAACTGATGACTTATAGCAACAGGATTTCCTCTTTTATGCCGACCGGTCGCCTCTACCAGCAATTTCAACGACTCGCCCAGCTGCTTGGCAGCGACGAACGGGAGATCAGCCTCGCCGAGGTGGCGGATCTGCTCTGCTGCACCCCGCGCAACGCCCGCCTGCTGCTGCGGCGGATGCAGGATCAGGGCTGGCTCAGCTGGTCGGCGGAAGCGGGGCGGGGGCGGCGCTCCCGACTCACCCTGCTCGATAGTCAGGAGAGCCTGACCCGGCGCCGCTTGCGGGATCTGCTCAGTCAGGGCCAGCTGGCGCAGGCGGTACGACTGGCCGAGGATCGCCTCGATCTGCTCACTCCGCTGCTGATCGAACAGCTCGGTCAGGCCACCCGCGAGGGGCGCCAGATCCTGCGGGTGCCCTACTACCGGCCGCTGCCGCAGTTGCTGCCCACCGGTCCGATGCGCCGCTCCGAAATCCACCTGAGCCGCCAGATCTTCAACGGCCTCACCCGGCGAAATGAGGAAAATGGGGAAATCGAAGGGGATCTCGCCCACCACTGGGAGTGTCTGGGCCCCTGCCACTGGCGCTTCTACCTGCGCCCGGCGGTGCGTTTTCACCATGGTCGCGAGCTGGTGGTGGAGGATGTGATGGAGAGCCTGCTGGACCTGCGGGCTCGCCCGCTGTTCGCCCATCTGGATCGGCTGGAGAGCCCCTGGCCGCGCACGCTGGATCTCTATCTCGACAGCCCGGATCCCTGGTTGCCCCACCTGCTGGCCGAGCCGGTGGCGACCATTTTGCCGCGAGAGCTCAAGGGGGAGGCAGGCTTTGCCCTGCAACCGGTGGGCACCGGCCCCTACCGGGTGGCCGCCAACGATCCCTTGCATCTTTGCCTTGCGGCGTTTGACGACTACTTCGGCCTGCGCGCCCTGCTCGACGAGATCGACATCTGGATGTTGCCGGAGCTGGCGGAGCGACTGGAGACCCACCTGCAGCTGGGACGCGACAGCCCTGAGCTCGGCACCATGCGCGGCGAATCAGAGCTGGAATCGGGCTGCTACTTCCTGCTGCAGGACGATCGCTCCGGATCCTTGCAGGATCCCGCCCTGCGCCAGTGGCTCGGCCAGCTGCTCAATCCGGTTGCCCTGATGGGGCGAGTCGCCCCCGAGTTGCAACGGGGCTGGACCAGCGCCCTCGGCCTGCTGCCCCACTGGCGCGAAGCGCTGCCCGCGCCCTTGCCCACACCGACGCAGTTGCCGGAAAGACTGGTGCTTGCCTGCTTCAACCAGCATCTGGAGTTCAACGAGTGCGCCAACGCCATGAGCAGCCTGCTGGCCGAACAGGGGATCCGGCTCGAGGTGCGCACCCTCGATTACAGTCGTTGGGTGAGTGGCGAGGATGAAGATGTGGATCTCTGGCTTGGCACCCTTAACCTCGAACATGCCGGCCCATTTGCCCCCTACGCCTGGTTGCAGGGCACACCGCTGCTGCGCAAGGTATGGGGCAGCCAGTACACCTTGTGGCAGGGATTGACGCAGTGGCGCGCCAGCGGTGAGGAGCCAGGGCCGCGAACCCTGCTGGCAACAGTGCAGCAGCAGGGCTGGTTTGTGCCGCTGTTTCACCACTGGCTGGAGCTGGAGAGCCGCACCGGCGTGCACGGGGTTCGCATGACGGCACTCGGCTGGTTCGATTTTCGCAGCGCCTGGTTGCGGCCGGAACTGGCTGTCAGCACTCGGGATAAGACGGGGGAGCTTGAGTCCTGATGCGGGGCGCGCTAGCCTGAGCGCGGTCCCATGACAAGGAGTCACCCGCCATGCTGGAAATGCAGATCCAACCCCGCTTTCAGGAGACAGATGCCCTCGGCCATATCAATAATACGGTGCCGGCAGTCTGGTTCGAGTCGGCGCGGGATCCCCTGTTCCGGATCTTCTCGCCCGATCTGGATGTGCACAACTGGCATCTGATCATTGCGGGCTATACGGTGCAGTTCAAACGGGAGCTGTTCTACGGCCAGTCGGTCACCATCAAGACCGGTGTACGCCGCATTGGCAGCAGTTCCTTCACCATTTGGCAGGAAGCCTGGCAGCAGGGGGAGCTGGCCGTCACTGGCGAGACGACCCTGATCCATTTTGACTATCGGGCACGGCAATCCATCCCTCTGAGCGAGACTCACCGGGAGGGGCTGCGGGCCTGGTTGATAGAGAGTTAACCCGGGCCTTTCGGCCAACACACAGGACATATATGCGCAATACCGTGATCGCTCTGAGCCTCGGCTTGGGGCTGGGGCTCTGCTCCCTGCCGTCTCTGGCGGCAACGCTCGCCGAACAGTTCTCCCTGATGGAAAAGGGGGCCGCGAGTGCCCTCGATACCCGTCTCTTCAGCCACGACGGCGTCGACATCAAGGCCTGGGTTGATGGTGCCCCCGTCATCATCGCAGTGCCCATCATGAACGAGTTGGGCAAGCTGGAGGGGGAGAGCCGCTATTACTTCAAGGGGGGCAAGCTGTTCGGAGTCAAAGAGCCCGCCGCCCAGTTCGCCTTTGACGACAGCGGCAAGCTGACCCAATGGCTGGACGAAAAGGGTCAGCCCGCCGAGTTCGTCAGCAAGATGAGCATGCAGCAACGTCAGGAGTGGCTCACCAAGCGGGCCGCCGAGCTGAGCAAGCTCTTTGCTCCCGGCGCTGCCGAACAGAAGGCGGCCAAGGGCAGCGTCAAGCTCAAGGGGGGTGAGCTCGCCCACTGGCTCTGCAACGGCAAGCTGATGGAGCTGGCTGGTGGCGACAAGGTGATCTTCGAGCAGGAGAAGCTGAAGATTGGCGAGCAGGGGATCGCGGGCGATATATCCTTGCGTCAGGAGAAGGGTTGGCAGGAGCTGAGCCTCAAGTGCGAGGTGCAGGGCAATCTGGTGACTCGCCTCACCTGGCAGCCGCTGCCGGCGACTAACAAGCCGCAATAAGCGCACCACAACAAGGGGCCCATCGCGGGCCCCTTATCATTGGCTCATTGTTCCCCCTGCTTCATCCGGGCGAGCGCCTCGACCCGGCGCCACTGTCCGGGTTCGAACCAGCGAGCCAGCAGCTCCTGCTGCTGTTCGGTTCTGGCGGTGGCAGGCAACTGCTCCAGCTCGGCCAGATAGCCATTGAGCTGCTCCTTGAATCCCTGCCGGCTCTGCTCAAGCTGATGCATCCGATCCACCGCTTCCGGCCCTGCCTTCTCCAGCAGTTCGGCATCCCGTCTGGCTGGCTCCATCTTTTCCAGCGCCTGCAGTTCGCCCAGCAGGCGGCTGTTGGCTTCGGCCTCCTGAAACCACCGGGGCTGCGCCGCCAGCCAGAGCTCCAGTTCGCTGGCCAGCTCCTTCTTGTCGGCATCGCTTGCTTCGGCCAGTGCCTTGCGGCGCAGGGTCAACTGCTCCATCAGACGCTCTTCGGCGAACAATTGTTCCTGCTCGGCCGGTGTGAAGCTCTGTTGGCGCAGTAGCTCCCGTTCGTCGAAGAGGATCTGCAGGCTGGCGAGGGTGATATCGGTGGGCACCGTCAGGCTGCTCTGGGCGGAGACAAAGGTGCGATAGCGCGCCTGCAGGGCATCGGCGGCCTCCTGCTCGGGATCGTGCGGGTGGCTCTGTGCATGCTGGCTGGCTTGAGCGGTTGATGAGTCTGCCGTCGGTGCCGTGGGCAAGAGTAACACCCCGCCAAGCAGCAGGGTGATGGCGCAGGGCACGACGAGCAGGGTGGCAATCTTCATAGTCCCAGCTCCTTGAGACGGTTGGCATGCTGGCGATAGAGGGTGACCGGATCGGTCTCGAACAGATGGTGGATGCCGAAGGACTGGTTCACTTCGTCCAGATGGTTCATCCGGTAGCTGGTGCCGATCACCTTGCCGAGGTGGCTGCTGCAGACCCCGACCAGCCCGTCATTGGGCTCCTTGAAGAAGGCGCCGGTCAGAGCCAGCGCAGGATCCACCGGATCCAGCAGATTGGTCAGGTTGCCGCGCCCACTCCAGGAGAAGTAGTAGACGCCGTTGTTGGCCTGCATCGGCCCCTCGCCGCAATACTGGCTGGGCAGTCCCTCCGGGTAGCGCTGGTTGAATTGGCTGGCCCCCTTGCTGGTGAGGGCATCGAGCGCGGCGACCGGATCTTGCGGTAGCTGGCTCCCGCCGGAGAGCAGTGAAATCATGCCGGAGAGGGCGTGGGCCGCGGCGGCAGCCAGCTTCTCGGCGGCGCTGCCTGGGGTGGCGTTGGCCCGCACCAGATCGGCAATCTCGGATCCGTAGTTGACTCCGCCGACGCTGGTGGCGGAGGCGACCAGTTCGGGGGCGACCGAGGCAACATAGCGGATGGTGGGGCCGCCGTGGGAGTGGCCGATCAGATTGACCTTCTCGGCGCCGGTGGCCGCCAGCAGCAGCTCAATCTGGGCGAGCAGCTGTTCGCCCCGTTGCTCCGAACTGGCGGTGGCCGATACCTGGGCCACGTAGACTTTGGCTCCATCCCGGCTCAGGGCCTGGGGAATGCCGTAGAAGTAATCGACCCCGAGCAGCTTGTCGAAGCCGAACAGGCCATGCACCAGCACTATGGGGTAGCGGGTCTGGGTGTATCCGCTGGCGTGTGCCAGCATGGGCAGGGTACAGAGCAGCACCAGAAGCCATCTCTTCATCATCAGCATCCTTGTTGATTCGTGAGGAACAGATTGTGTGGCGTACTCCATGTTCGCCGGTGCCAGTATGGTGGCTGTTGACGGGAGAGGCTGTGAGGGGGATCGCAACTCGGGATTCAAAAGGGATTCAGGGTGCGGGCGGGGAGGCTGTGCTCCCCGCCCCGCGGCTTATTGCCACTCCACCAGGTAGTACTGCTTCTTGCCCCGGCGCAGCAACAGGTAGCGACCAAACAGCCGATCCGCAGTACTCAGCAGCTCATCCTGCTTGAGCACCCCGTTGAGGCTGATGGCGCCCGCCGCCAGCAGTTCACGGGCGATGCGCCTGGAGTTAGCCAGACCGCAGCTGACCAGCAGACTGACCAGATCGGTCTCGCCGCTGATGATGCTGCTCGGCATGCCATCCTGCGCCAGCTGGGCCAGATCGCTCTCGCCGAGGCGGGTCACGTCGCCGCTAAACAGCAGTTCGCTGATGCGCTGCACCGCCGCCAGCGCCGCTTTGCCGTGCACCAGCTCGGTCAGTTCGTTCGCCAACACCTGCTGGGCCAGCTTGCGCCCTTGCCGCGTGGCATCCTCTGCCTCCAGCGCCTCAATCTCGGTCAGCGGCATAAAGCTGTAGTAGCGCAGGAAGCGGTAAACATCCTCGTCCGCCGTGCCGAGCCAGAACTGGTAGAAGGCGTAGGGGGAGGTGAGGGCCGGATCGAGCCAGACCGCACCACCCTCGGTCTTGCCGAACTTGGTGCCGTCTGCCTTGGTGATAAGTGGCAGGGTCATGCCGTGGACCTGCGCCTGATGGAGGCGACGGGTGAGATCCATGCCGCTGGTGATATTGCCCCACTGGTCGTTGCCGCCAATCTGCAGGGTGCAACTGAGCCGCTGGTACAACACCGCAAAGTCGTAGGATTGCAGCAGGGCGTAGGAGAACTCGGTGAACGAGATGCCCTGGTCCGGGCGAGCCAGTCGCTGGCGCACAGACTCCCGCGCCAGCATGGCGTTGACCGAGAAGTGCTTGCCGATATCCCGCAGAAAATCGAGGGCGGACATCTGTCCCATCCAGTCGCCATTGTTGACCAGTTGCGGGACCGCCAGGCCTTCATCGGCGGGCAGCAGCGCCCTGATTTGGGCCGACAGACTGGCGACCCAACCCTGCACGGTATCGGCACTGTTGAGGCTGCGCTCGGTCGCCTTGAAGCTGGGGTCACCGATAAGGCCTGTTGCCCCGCCCACCAGCGCCACCGGCGTGTGTCCCGCCAGCTGGAAGCGGCGCAGCATCAAGAGCGGAACCAGATGACCGATATGCAGGCTGCCAGCGGTGGGATCAAACCCGCAGTAGACGGTGCGCGGGGTAGCAAGATGATCGGCCAGGGCCGCCGGGTCGGAATTCTGGGCCACCAGGCCGCGTCGGGTCAGCTCATCGAGCAGGTGGGGGTTGATCATGGGTTCTCCAACAGCAAGGGGAAAAAACCACATCCTCGCCCCTCTGGCTCGCGCCGAATATGTCCCCCTGGGGACAGTTTTGTCACTCTCGTGCTAGCATCCGGCCATCGTCTGATCATCACACGACCATCGCGGGGAGCTAACCCGCCATCCGGAACTTATCGCCATGAACCAGCGCCTATGATCCAGGCTCTCGACACAGATGCCATGACCCGCAGTATGACCGAGGTGGTCGATGCCTTGCACAGCAGCGCTTTTCCGGCGGCGCTGGTGCGGCTGATCCAGCAGCAGGTGGCGTTTGATTGCGCCCTGTTGCTCGGGGTTGGGCAGCGGCCCGTCTATCTCTACGACAACCTCAATCATCAGCGGGCCCTGCTGTTTGATCGCTACCTCACCAGCCACTTCAGTCAGGATCCCTTTATGCAGGCGCTGGAGCAGGGCTTGCCTGCCGGCGTCTGGACCCTGGCGCAGGTCTCCCAGGGGCGGCTCGATCCCGAATATCGCCACCACTTCTATCAGGCCACCGGCTGGCAGGAGGAGGTGGGGATGATCCTGCCGGTGCGGGACGGACTGACGCTGATGCTGTTTCTTGGACGACTCGACAAGCGCAGTACTCTCAGCCGTGACGAGCTGGCACGGTTGGAGCAGCTGTTCCCGCTGGTACATTCGCTCTGTCGTCAGCAGTGGCGGCAGAGCCAGCCGCTGCTGGCCCTGAGCCCGGTACAGCCAGATGGCACTGATCTCAAGGGGGCTGTGGAGCAGGCTATCGCCAGTGTGGGGGGGGATCGGCTAACCCGGCGTGAGCGCCAGGTGGCGGGATTGCTGTTACAGGGGCTGGATACAGAGGGTATTGCCGCAACTCTGGGCATTGGCTGCGGCACGGTGAAGAACCATCGCAAGCACCTCTATAGCAAGCTGCACTTGCGTTCACGGGCCGAGCTGTTTCATTTCTTCCTCAACCACCTGATCACCACAGAGGGAGGAAGATGAACCGGGGTTATTCGATCCGCGGTAACGGCTTATCGCTTTGGGGCAGGTTACTGAGTCGCTGGTAGCGCTCCATCAACTGTCGGTATTGGTTGCCGAGACGTACTTGGTCGAGGGCTTGCTGCAACCGGGCGATCTGCTGCCGATCCGCCCGCGGGTTGAAGGCAAAGCAGTTATCCTGCTCTTCCAGCACAGCGACAGAGGTGAAATCTTCCGGCGCGAATCCCAGCGCTTTCAGTTGATGGAATAACATCACTTCGTTGCCTGCCACCAGATCGGTGCGTGCCATGATGAGCTGGCGTACCACCTGATCCATGCGCTCCACTGCCATCATGTTGCCCGGGCTGATGCCGCGGTTGAGCAGTAGCTGCTCCCCCACGTCAGCCTGCATTACCCCGACCTGCAGTTTAGCCAGATCTGCCTTGTCGGTGACTCTGGGAGCATCCTGCTTGCGTCCGACCAGCGTCACTCGCGAGTGGCTGATGGGGCAAACCCAGAGGAAGTGGGGATCACGCTCTTTGGTGCGGGCGGTGGTAAAGAGAACTGCTTCCGGTTGCTGGGTCAGCAGATACCAACCGCGGGCCCATGGCATAAATTGGATAGGTTGCTCCGGCTCCCCCAGCTCACGCCAGATCAGCCGCAGTAACTCTACTGCCAGCCCGATGGGCTTGCCCTCCTTGTCGAGCCCGTTGAGGGGCATGTTCTGCTCCGAGTAATAGATAAAGGCGGCCCGTGCGGGGAAGCTGGTCAGCAGAATCAGGGCGATAAGGACCACGAGCAGGGATCGCATGGCGCACTCCTTGTGCAGTGAATTACCTATCAGTCTATGTGTCCTTGGCCAGAAGTTCATAGTCGGGTCGCGGATAACGCAACAGGCCACCTCGCGGTGACCTGCCGAATTATTTCAGCAGGGCTTCCATCTCCGCCTCAGCCTTGGCACGCGCTTCGGCTTCTGCCGCTCTGGCGGTATCGGCGATGCTCTCTCCGGCCGTATGGGGGGCGGCACTGACAGCCTGTTTGGCAGGGGCGGCAATGGCCTTGGCCGCTTCTTGCGTTGCAGTCGCAGCGGCACTGCTGACAGCCTGTTTGGCTGGCGCAGCAACGGCCTTGGTTGCTTCTTGTGTCACGGTCTCGGCGGCACTGCTGACAGCCTGTTTGGCAGGTGCGGCAATGGCCTTGGTCGCATCTTGCGTCACGGTCGTGGCGGCACTGCTGACGGCCTGTTTGGCAGGCGTGGCAACGGCCTTGGTGGCTTCTTGCGTTACGGTCGTGGCGGCACTGCTGACCGCCTGTTTGGCAGGCGTGGCAACGGCCTTGGTGGCTTCTTGCGTCACGGTCGCTGTAGCGCTGCTGACAGCCTGTTTGGCTGGAGTGGCAACGGCTTTGGTCGCTTCTTGCGTCACGGCGGCAGCGGTGCTGCTGAATGCCTGCTTGGCCGGTGCGGTGGTTGCACTGCGGGTCAGGTCGGTCGCGCCTTGGCTCACCGCTTGCGTGACCTGGCCGGTGGCGTTGGCGGCTGCGCCGCTGATGGCCTGGCTAGCGCTGTTGGTCAACGAGCCGGTGACACCGCGGGTCACGGTGCCAAGTGCGCTACCAAGGGAGAAGGGGGAGGCGTCGCTCTGACTGGTCGCCGCGCCACTCAGGGTGTTGGCCGCCGGATTGAGCTGGCTGGTTGGGTTCTGCCAGCCCTGCATGGCGGTTGGCCAGGTCGGAGCCGTGCCCGCCAGATTTTCGCCAAAGGTCTGGGTGGTGCCATCCCCTTTTTGCAGCAATACCGACATCTGGTTGGTTTGCGAGTTCCACACCATCCCCGCCTGTCTGGCGATATCCGGCACGGGGGCATACTCGGAGACCACATAGAAAAGCGGCCCCTCTTGTTGCAGCCTGTCGGCCGTCTTGAGCAACTGCATGGTGCTGTCGTAGTGGGGACCAAGGATGGCGGTCATCCGATCCTTGATCAAGGGTTGTTCGAACAGATTGACCTCGTTCGGGTCAAAGCCGACCAGCGGCTTGAGCAGAGCCCACATCAGCTGGCTGGTGGGGCTCATCATCAGCAATGGGGCAACGCAGGCGGACAACATCAGGCTCAGGCAGGCCGCCTTGAGCAACGGCATGATACGCATTGGGATAAGATCCAAATAACGATTTGATAAATAAGGTTATATTTTGTCAGGAAGCGACAAATTCACCGGGAGTTTGCGCGTGGCAGCGAGAGACTGCCCGCAGGCGCTGGCAGGCTACCATATTGGCTCCACAATACCAGCAGGCTGTATGATTATCCGTCAAGTAAACTCGGGCCGGGTTGCTGGTCTGAGTGAGCCCGCTGGCCTGGTGTGCTCAGGGATGGTGTTGCCAGTAGCCAGATGGTCGCAGGATACGAAGATGATTTGAGGGGATCAGCGAGGCTTTTCTTGATCCAGCTAAAGACATAGGCGTGATCCCTGTCGCATAATGCAGCTCCTTTCTACTCTTGGCTGGAACCTAAGAAATGGCTCGTCGCTCTTCCAATGCACAACGTCGTCGCAGTAGCTGGTGGTACAAACGCCTGTTGGCAAGGGAGCGGCAAGAGCGCGAAGCGCGTTCTGTCCGGGATTGATAACGCATTGAAAAACGGAGCCTCGGGCTCCGTTTTTGTTGCTGGTCATTTGTCGTGTAGCTGGCCGTCTGGTTATCTTGTCCAGCCATCGCATACCCTGTTGCCCGATGCCATCGGCAATTATCCAGAGAGCTAAAATCGTGAGAGTCGACGTCGTATCCTACAACCCTCAATGGCCAGTCCACTTTGTGGCGGAAGAGACCCAACTGCGCAGTGTGCTGGATCATTGCCTGCTGGCTGTCCACCACATTGGCAGTACCTCGGTCCCTGGCCTGGCGGCCAAGCCCATCATTGACATCATGCTGGAGGTGTCATCGCTGGATCGGCTTGATGAGCAGAACGGGCAACTGGAGGCGCTGGGTTATGAGGCGATGGGGGAGTGCGGGATTGCGCGTCGCCGCTATTTCCGCAAGGGGGGTGATGAGAGAACTCACCAGATCCACGCCTTCTTGCAAGGGGATGACCATGTGCGCCGCCATCTGGCCTTTCGTGACTATCTAAGAGCCCACCCGGCTGCATGCAGGGAATACGCCGAGTTGAAGCAGGCGGTAGCTGCGAGCTGTCAGCATGATATCGAGCGTTACTGTGCGGGCAAGAATGCCTTTGTGAAAGAGCATGAGACGCGCGCGCTGCGGTGGTTGGCTGGGCTGGGGCCTGCTCTCTGAGCGAGCGTGTACGCAACGGAAGGCGGGGCCTGATGGCCCCGTTTTGTTGCTGATGGCTTCTGCCAGCTAGTGAGTCGGCGCAGCAAGGTGGCCAGTGCCGGCTCGACCCGCTTGGCGTAATCAGTGTCGGCCTGCTAGAGGAGATCGAGCTGGGCCGTATCAATGGCGTTATTCTCCACATTGATGAGGGCACGCATCAGGTGCGTAGCAAGGCTGTTGTTGTCGACCACGGGGCATCGCTGTCGCTGTGCAGTGTTCTTGCTGTTATGGTTTCTCTCCTCGCAGACACAGAACCGGTCCAGAGCGTTGCCCAGCGATGGGTCAATGGCTTTTTCATCGCCCCTTGATAGGCAAGACAAATAGGTGCAGGTGGGGGATGTGTAACCACGTCAGATATTGCATGATGAAGGCTTCGAGAAGGAGCCTCATATGCGTATTTCTATTCGTCATGCCGAATCCGCCGATGCCCCCGCCTTGCGGGATCTCTATGCCATGCCCAATGCCCAGGCGGGCACCTTGCAACTACCCTATCCGGCACTGGGTGTGTGGCAACAACGGTTGGAGCAGAGTGGTGTGGTGGCGCTGGTCGCCGAGGTAGAGGGGCTGCTGGTTGGCCAGATCGCATTGCATGTGGAGTCTAATCCGAGACGCAAGCATGTGGCCGGGATTGGCATGGGGGTACGGGATGACTGGGCCGGCAAGGGGGTTGGATCTGCCCTGATGGCTGCGGCGCTTGATCTGGCCGATAACTGGCTCAACCTGCACCGGATTGAGCTGACCGTCTATACCGACAATGAGGCCGCACAGGCGCTTTATCGCAAGTTCGGTTTTACCGAGGAGGGGCGAGCCCGTGACTATGCCTTCCGCCAGGGGCGTTATGTGGATGCGCTCTATATGGCCAGAGTGGCGGGGAGCGTCAGTCGCTAACGGCATGGTCGATTATCAGGCCAGATTGCGCCCGGTGATCCGGGCGCTGGAGCAGAATCCCGAGCTCTGCCTCAGTGAGGCGGCCACTCTTGCGGCGCTCTCCAGCTATCACTTTCATCGGGTCTTTACCGCCGTCACCGGTGAAACCCCGGCCGAGATGCAGCGCCGCCTGCGGTTGGAGCGGGCTGCTCGCTCTCTCTGCTACAGTCGCGACCCGATCACCGAGATTGCCTTCTCGGCCGGTTTTGCCAGCTCACAGGCCTTTGCCAAGGCGTTTCGCAAGCAGTTTGCCATGGCACCGGGGATGTTGCGCCGCCAGCCGTCACTCTTGCAACTGAGCAAGAATGGACACGCGGCTGCCCGGGTCTCTGATTATGCTGAAGGCCGTTCCAGTGAAAGGAGGCTACAGATGAAAACCGAACAGATGGCTGCACGCACTCTGGCCTATATCCGGGTCACCGGCCCTTACGGCATAGGCTATGAGCCGGTGTGTGACCAGCTCTATCAATGGGCTGTCGGGTTGGGTTTGGCCGAAGGGGAGTGGATCTTCATCTACCACGACAACCCCGAAGTGACGGCTCCCCAGCAGTGCCGCACCGATATTTGCGTCACCGTGCCGGCGGGGACCAAAGGCCGCGGCAATGTGGAGATCCAGCAGCTGGCGGGCGGCCGCTATGGCCAGTCACGTTTTACCGTGACCGACCCGGCCCAGTACCCCGCACTCTGGCAGCAACATATCGGTGAGGTGGTAGCGGCCGGTTTCGAATTTGATGATCGACCCTGTTTCGAGCTCTATCACAGCTATGATCCGCTGACCAAGGTTGCGGATGTGAGCTTTTGCTCCAGCCTAAAGGGTTAGGGCACAACAAGACGTAAGGGATGGTACAGAGCATCGCGCAGAAATTAGAGAGCCGGACAGTGTCCGGCTCTTTTGCATCTGGCGGTTGGGTGGCGTTTAGCGCTGGAACCCCTTCTGGGCGAACTTGGGACGTGCGTTCATGATCTGCTCCACCTGTTCGTCGCTCATCTTGCCACGCGACAGCCCCAGCACCTTGTAGGTGAGCAGCGGTCGGGCGGGCAGGGCGATCATCAGGGCGCGGATCTGGTTCTCGTCATCCTTATCCCGGGTCGGCTTGCCGTAGGCATAGGTGAGGACGCCGGCATCCATCAGGTTTTTGACGGCGGGCTCGGTGATCGGCAAGTTTATGACGCTTTTACGCTGTAGCACGAACTCGCGCAGCACCGCCTTTTCGTTGAAGTCGAGGAAGCCGATCATCTGGGCCAGCTGGTCCTGCTGACGGCGCGCCTGCCACTCTTCGCAAGCCCACTCCCAGGCGATCAGGAAGCCCTGACTGCAGAAGTAGGAGATGGCGATCAGCATGCCGACCCCCAGCCAGGCCGCATGATCCGCAGCCCACTGGCTGACGGCCCCTTTCATCAGCCCGGCCGGAAACAGCAAAATGATGCTGCAGCAGAGCAACAACCAGACCATCAGCCAATTGAGGCGGTTCAGTTGATAGAAATGTTGGATCCACCGTTTCATTGTTCATCCTTCCCAAACTGTTGTGGATAGTGAACTACCTACAGCAATCGGTGTGCCAACAGCGTAATGGCGCCTGGGAGGGGAGGCTGGCGATACATTTCCTTACAACTTATTGAATGAGTTGTCAGTAATTTGCCTTGTGAGGTGACGGTCGAGTTGGTAAAACGTCCCCTCAGTCATTGGGGAGTAGCAACCCGCCCGTATTCCGGGCCGGGCCCATGTCAACACTCTTGGATCCTCGCATCCATGGCATGGGCGGCGATAGGCACTATCGCTCTGCAAGACCTTTGGCCTCGATATGCACGCCAGCCGGGCGAGCCATGTCGGGTCCATCGGTTATTCTGCTCGCCTGGCGGTATCTATTATGTTGATTACCCTGCTGTTATTTCTCGTCTCTGCGGTCACTATCTATCTTGCTTGCGAATACTTCGTCAACGGCATCGAATGGACCGGACACCACTTCAAACTCTCGCAAAGTGCCACTGGTTCGCTGCTGGCTGCACTGGGTACGGCACTGCCCGAGTGCATCGTCACCCTGACCGCCCTGCTGATGGGCAACACGACCGCCCAGCAGGAGATCGGCATTGGCGCCGCCCTTGGTGGGCCGCTGGTGCTGGCGACCATCGGCTATGCGGCAGTCGGCCTCACCCTGCTGCTTTGCATGGGGCGTACCGAACGGGCCATCGATGGCGAGGTGCAGCGCGAGATTGGCCGGGATCAGCGCTGGTTTATCGGCATCTTTCTGGTGGCGACTGCGCTGGGGCTGGTCGCCTTCACTGGCAAGAGCTGGCTGGCCCCGCTCTTCCTGCTGGTCTACCTCGTCTATGTAAGGCGCGAGCTGAAACAGGCTGACAGCCACGAAGTCGAATTGCCGGAGCCCCTCAAGCTGGCACCTGATGCGGTGATCCCGCCCCTTGGCAAGGTGTTGCTGCAGACGCTGGCTGCGTTGGTGGTGGTAGCGCTGGCGGCCCAGCTGTTTGTCCATCAGCTGGAGAGAATGGGCGAGCTTTTTGGCCTCTCGCCGGTGCTGGCGGCCCTGTTGCTGAGTCCGGTGGCGACCGAGATGCCGGAGCTGATGAACGTGCTGATCTGGGTGCGGCAGGGCAAGAACCGGTTGGCGCTGGCCAATATCTCCGGGGCCATGATGATCCAGGGCACTATCCCCAAGGCGTTCTGCTTGCTCTTTACCCCCTGGTTGCTGGATGGCGCAATGATGGCCTCCTCGCTGGTGACGCTGTTGGCGGTCGGGTTGCTCTGGTGGGGGTTCAGAAAGGGAACCATGACCGCCGAGCGGCTGGGGCTGGTCGGTCTGCTCTATCTCGGTTTTTGCGGCTGGTTGCTGGTGAGCTGAAGCGGGAAGCGCGGATATGAAAAAGCCCCCTTGGCAGGGGGCTTTGTTGTATCGGTTGGGGCGGTGCTTACAGCGCGGCGATCTCGGCCTGCTGGGCTTCCAGCTTGGTCAGCTGGAGACGGTAATCTTCCAGCTTCTCGCGCTCTTTGGCGATGACCGCTTCCGGCGCCTTGGCGACGAAGGCTTCGTTGCCAAGCTTGCCTTCGATACGGGCGCACTCGCCGACCAGACGGGCCACCTCTTTGGCCAGGCGGGCCAGTTCGGCATCCTTGTCGATGAGACCGGCCATCGGGATCATCAGCTCGGTGGCACCGATCAGCTTCTTCACTGACAGCGGGGCGGTTTCACCGGCCGCCAGTACGCGGATGGACTCCAGACGGGCCAGCGACTTGAGGAAGGCCTCGTTGTCAGCGGCGCGCTGGGCATCCTTGGCATCGCACTGGAGCAGTACGTTGAGGGGGACGCTCGGCGCAACGTTCATCTCGGCGCGGATGTTGCGGATGCTGACGATGAACTCCTTCACCCACTCCTGATCCGCCATCGCGGCTTCGTCCACCTTGGCGGCGTCGAACTCCGGGAAGGCCTGAATCATGATGGTGTCGGCGTGTACGCCGGCCAGCGGAGCGACCGATTTCCAGATGGTCTCGGTGATGAACGGGATGATCGGGTGCGCCAGACGCAGCAGAGTTTCCAGCACAGTCACCAGGGTGTGGCGGGCAGCGCGCTGCTCGGCCTCGGAACCCTTGGTCAGCACCGGCTTGGTCAGCTCCAGATACCAGTCACAGAACTGGTTCCAGATAAATTCGTACAGCACGCCAGCCGCGATGTCGAAGCGGTAGGTATCGAGGGCGGTGCGGAAGTCACGGATGGCCACTTGCAGCTGGGACTGGATCCAGCGATCCGCCAGACTGAACTGCATTTCGCCACCGGCAAAACCACAATCCTGATCTTCGGTGTTCATCAGCACATAGCGGGAGGCGTTCCACAGCTTGTTGCAGAAGTTGTTGTAGCCATCCAGGCGCTTCATGTCCCAGTTGATGTCACGACCGGTAGAGGCCAGCGCTGCCAGCGTGAAGCGCAGGGCGTCGGTACCGTGGGCATCGATCCCTTCCGGGAACTGCTTGGCGGTTCGCTTGGCGATCTTCTCGGCCATCTGCGGCTGCATCATGTTGCCGGTGCGCTTCTCCAGCAGATCTTCCAGCGAGATCCCGTCGATCATGTCGAGCGGATCCAGCACGTTGCCCTTGGACTTGGACATCTTCTGGCCTTCTTCGTCACGGATAAGGCCAGTGATGTAGACGGTCTTGAACGGGACTTGCGGCTGGCCGTTTTCGTCCTTGATAAAGTGCATGGTCATCATGATCATCCGGGCAATCCAGAAGAAGATGATGTCGAAGCCGCTCATCAGCACGTCGGTCGGGTGGAAGGTCTTGAGTGCCTCGGTGTTGTTCGGCCAGCCCAGAGTGGAGAAGGTCCACAGGGCGGAGCTGAACCAGGTGTCGAGCACGTCTTCGTCCTGACGCAGGGTGGTTACGGACGGGATGCTGTGCTTGGCGCGCACTTCATCTTCGCTGCGGCCAACGTAGACGTTGCCGGCATCGTCATACCATGCCGGGATGCGGTGGCCCCACCACAGCTGACGGGAGACGCACCAGTCCTGAATGTCGCGCATCCAGGAGAAGTACATGTTTTCGTACTGTTTCGGCACGAACTGGATGCGGCCATCTTCCACCGCCTCGATGGCGGTCTTGGCCATCGGTGCCACGCGCACGTACCACTGGTCGGTCAGCATCGGCTCGATGGGCACGCCACCGCGATCGCCGTAAGGCTGTTGCAGCACGTGATCCTTGATCTCGTCCAGCAGACCCAGCTCTTCGAGCTTGGCCAGAATCGCTTTACGGGCGGCGAAGCGCTCCAGACCGGCGAATTCGCTCGGCAGGGCGGCATCGTAGGCGCTGCTCGGGTTGCCGTTGGTATCGACCACTTCGGCCTCGGCACGCACGTGAGCGTCCAGGGTGAAGATGTTGATCATTGGCAGGCTGTGGCGCTTGCCCACTTCGTTATCGTTGAAGTCGTGGGCCGGGGTGATCTTCACGCAACCGGTGCCCTTCTCCATGTCGGCGTGTTCGTCGGCAACGATGGGGATCAGACGGTTCACCAGCGGCAGCAGGATGTGCTGGCCGATCAGCGCCTTGTAGCGCGGGTCTTCCGGGTTCACGGCCACAGCGGTATCGCCCAGCATGGTCTCCGGACGAGTGGTGGCGACGATCAGGTAATCCTTGCCTTCAGCGGTCTTGGCGCCGTTGGCCAGCGGATAGCGCAGGTGCCACATGTGGCCCTTGATCTCGCGGTTCTCCACTTCCAGATCGGAGATGGCGGTGTTGAGTTTCGGGTCCCAGTTCACCAGACGCTTGCCGCGGTACATCAGGCCATCTTCGTAAAGACGGACGAACACTTCCTGCACGGCGGCAGAGAGACCCTCATCCATGGTGAAGCGCTCGCGCTCCCAATCCACGGAGTCGCCCAGACGGCGCATCTGGCGGGTGATGGTGCCACCGGACTCTTCTTTCCACTGCCAAATCTTGTCGATGAAGGCATCACGGCCGTAATCGTGGCGAGTCTTGCCCTCTTCTGCGGCGATCTTGCGCTCAACCACCATCTGGGTGGCGATACCGGCATGGTCGGTACCTGCCTGCCACAGGGTGTTTTTGCCCTGCATGCGGTTGTAGCGGATCAGGGTATCCATCAGGGTTTGCTGGAAGGCGTGACCCATGTGCAGGCTGCCGGTGACGTTCGGCGGCGGGATCATGATGCAGAAGGAGTCTTTGCTGGTGTCGCCGTGGGGCTTGAAGTAACCCTGTGCTTCCCAGTGCTGATAGAGCGCCTGTTCGATGGCGTTGTGATTAAAAGTCTTTTCCATGGTCTCGCCGTAATCTGGATGGATGGAGTCTGGTGTTGATTCTTTATGGATCAATTGGTTGCAGTCAGGGCTGCGCCGGATCCGGTGCGGCAAGGACGGGCTGCTCCCTCATTTCGAGGGCATGGCCTGCCTGGCGATAGTGCTTGTAGCGCTCGCGAGCTTGCTGCTTTTGTGTTTCGTCAGTGGGGACAAAATCTACCACTTGAGCGAAGTGTCCTGCAAACAAAGGTGTCGCAGTGGCCAGATTGATGAGGCGGGCGTAGCGCCGTTTCGGTGGCTGATAGCCGATCTCCACCGGAGCCATGCCGCTTTCGCCCTGCAGCTGGTGCGGCACAAAGCGCTCCGGCGGCAGTTGCCACAACAGCTCGTCCAGACGCAGAGCCTGGGCCTCATCGTTGCAGAACAGGTAGATATGGCCCGCGCCCCACGACTCGGCCGCAAGAGTGCAGGCCAGTCGCTCGACCGCAGAGGCCTGCGCGTCATCCTGTTCGCTCATCAGGTAAAAGGTCACTTGGCTCATCAGGTTGATCCCGTTTTGCGGTGACGGAGTGTTGACCGCCTCATGAGGCTGACGGGGCGTTTCCCGTCCGCAGCTCACTGATTCAAGAATGAAACAAGGAAGAGGCGGGCCTCTTCCTTGTGGTTCAGGGTAACGCCAACCCTTCCGATGTAGCCATCGGCAGGGGCCGGAGAGTTACTCTTTCTCTTCGATATCCACGCCAGCCCGGTTCAGCAGGAACTGGGTCAGCAGGGGCACCGGACGACCGGTAGAGCCTTTGTCCTTGCCACTTTTCCAGGCGGTCCCGGCGATATCCAGGTGGGCCCAGTTGTACTTCTTGGTGAAGCGTGACAGGAAGGCGGCCGCGGTGATTGTGCCGGCCGGACGACCACCGATGTTGGCCATGTCGGCGAACGGGCTGTCAATCTGCTCCTGATACTCGTCGAACAACGGCAGACGCCAGGCGCGATCTCCCGCCTGCTCGGAGGCGTTTAGCAGCTCGTGGGCCAGCGGGTTGTGGTTGGCCAGCAGACCCGAGGTGTGGTGGCCCAGTGCGATGACGCAGGCACCGGTCAGAGTCGCCACGTCGATCACGGTTTCCGGATCGAAGCGGTCCACATAGGTCAGCGCATCACACAGCACCAGACGACCTTCCGCATCGGTGTTGAGCACTTCGATGGTCTGGCCGGACATGGAGGTGAGGATGTCACCCGGACGATAGGCGTTGCCACCTGGCATGTTCTCGCAGCCTGCCAGCACGCCGATGACGTTGATCGGCAGTTGCAGCTGGGCCAGCGCATGCATGGTACCGAGCACGGAGGCGGCGCCACCCATGTCGTACTTCATCTCGTCCATGCCGTCGGCCGGTTTGATGGAGATGCCGCCGGAGTCAAAGGTCAGACCCTTGCCGACCAGCACGATGGGCTTGGCATCCGGATGACCCTTGTATTCGATGATAGCCATCATGGCTTCGTTGTCGGAGCCGCGAGCCACCGCCAGATAGGAGTTCATGCCGAGTTCGGCCATCTCCTGCTCGCCCACCACCTTGGTGGTGATGTTGTCGTAGGCATCGGCCAGACGACGGGCCTGGGAGGCCAGATAGGCCGGGTTGCAGACGTTGGGCGGCATGTTCGCCACGTCGCGGCAGACCCGCACACCCTTGGCCACGGCCAGACCGTGAGCGATGGCTTTTTCACCAATGGTCAGTTCCCGACGCGTCGGCACGTTGAATACCAGCTTGCGCAGCGGGCGACGTGGCTCGGCCTTGTTGGTCTTGAACTGATCGAAGCTGTAGAGGCCCGCCTTGGTGGTTTCTACCGCCTGGCGCACTTTCCAATAGGTATCCCGACCCTTGACGTGCAGCTCGGTCAGGAAGCAGACCGCTTCCATGGAGCCGGTTTCGTTCAGGGTGGTGATGGTCTTGTTGATGATCTGCTTGTACTGGCGTTCGTCGAGTTCCCGCTCCTTGCCGCATCCGACCAGCAGTACGCGCTCGCTGAGCACGCCCGGTACTTGATGCAGCAGCAGCATCTGGCCTGGTTTCCCTTCCAGGTCGCCACGGCGCAGCAGCGAACTGATATAGCCATCGCTGATCTTGTCCAGTTGTTCGGCAACCGGAGAGAGGCGACGAGGCTCAAATACGCCGACTACGACGCAGGCGCTCCGTTGCTTCTCTGGACTGCCACTCTTTACACTGAACTCCATGGAATCTCCTACATCCTAAAGACAAAAGGCACCTTTTATTGAATAATGCGGTGCTTGTTGGGGTATCAGAGGCGGAGCGAACAGCCACAGGCTCCGCAGTTCAAACTGGTAAAAATCCAATATACGGCCCTATTTTTCAGGCATTCGACTAAAAACACAAGTTTACTTGGGAATGACTGTGATCGTTTTCCGATATTTGTTCAGGGAAACCCTGAAAACCCAGCTGGCAGTGTTATTCGTATTGCTGCTTATCTTTGTCAGCCAACAATTTATCAAGATCATCGGTGATGCTGCCGATGGCGAGGTGCCGACACGTCTGGTCTCCACCCTGCTGCTGCTCAACTTGCCCAATATGGCGCTGTTGATGCTGCCTATCAGTCTCTTTTTAGCCATCTTGTTTGCCCATGGTCGCCTCTACGCCGAAAGCGAGATGACGGTGATGCATGCGGTGGGTTTCAGCCACCGTTTCGTGATGCGCAGCGCCATGTTGCTAGCCTTGCTGACCGCCGCAGTCGCAGCGTTCAACACCGGCTGGATCGCCCCGCAAGCCAAGGAGCGAGAGTATCAGGTGATCGACGAGTTCAAGTCGGATCCGGGGATCTCTTTCCTGCAGGCTGGCCGCTTTATGGAGCTAGACAAGGGGCGCCTGGTTGCCTACATCCAGGATTTGAACGACAACGGCTCGAAGCTGCAGAAGATCTTCATCTTGCAGCGGGCTGAAGGCAGCAACCCCCCTTCGGTGGTGGTGGCCAGCGAAGGGGTGGTGACGATCGATGAGAATGGTCTTCAGTGGCTGACTCTGAAGGATGGTTCCCGCTATGAAGGCAACTTCTCCGGCAAGCAGTTCCAGATCTCCGATTTTCGCGAGTATGGTCTGGTGATCCGTCAGCAGGAGATGGAGCGTTCCAACCGCAAGGCGGCGGCCAAACCCACCATGGAGCTGCTGGGTACCCAGGAAAACGACATGATGGGTGAACTGCAATGGCGTATCTCCTTGCCCCTCTCCATTCCGGTGCTCACCCTGCTGGTAGTTCCGCTGGCTCGGGTTAACCCCCGTCAGGGGCGTTATGCCAAGCTGTTGCCGGCTATCATGCTCTATCTCTCTTACTTCCTGCTGCTCAGTGCCGCCCGCTCGGCTATCGACAGTGGCCGGTTGCCCTACTGGCCGGGGATGTTCCTGGTTCCGCTCGGTTATTTGCTGTTTATTGGCCTGCCCCTCAATTTGCAGGGCACCAGCTGGTGGAACGGGGTAAAGAGCAAATATTTCATAAACAAATCAAAATGATGAAGCCACATAGGAACTACCGCTGATGTTTGGCATTCTCGATAGATATATCGGCAGGGTTATCTTTATGTCGATCCTGCTGTGTGAGCTCACGCTGGTTGGTCTTGCGGCGCTCATCAAGTATGTGGAACAGCTCAAGTCTGTCGGAGAGGGCAACTACGACATGATCAATGCTCTCTACTATGTGTTGCTCTCCATGCCCAAGGAGGCGGTGCTCTTCTTCCCGCTGGCGGCGCTGCTGGGTGGTCTGATCGGTCTGGGCCAGCTGGCGACCAGCTCCGAACTGGTGGTGATGCAGGCGGCGGGTCGCTCCAAGATCAGTATTGTGATGGCGGCGCTCAAGACAGCAATCCCGCTGATGATCCTGGTAGGACTGATGGGGGAGTATGTGGCCCCTGTCGCCAAACGGATGGCGGATGATATCCGTGCCGGTGCCATGTCGGAAGGACGGCTTACCGTCTCGGCCTACGGGGTGTGGGCACGGGATGGCAACAACTTCGTTAATATCAACGGGGTGCGCAACGATGGCGCCCTGACCGGCATCACCCTCTATCGTTTCACCCCCGAGCGCAAGCTGATCGACGTGGTGCAGGCTCGGGAGGGGGTATTTGAACGGCATCACTGGCTGCTCAAGCAGACCCAGGTTACCCGCTTCGACGATCCGGCGCAGATCCGCAGTGAACAGCACGCCACGATGGAGTGGAGCTCGGAGCTGACGCCCAAGCAGCTGGGGGTGGTGAGTATCGACCCCGAGAATCTCTCGGTCTCCGGTCTGCTCGACTACATCGGTTACCTGGATGCCAACAAGCAGGATGCCGGTCGCTACAAGCTGGAGATGTGGCGCAAACTGCTGTCACCGCTCTCGGTGGTGGCGATGATCCTGCTGGCCTCTTCTTTCATCTTCGGCCCGTTGCGTTCGGTGAGTATGGGGGCGCGGATGCTGATGGGGATCATGACTGGTTTCGCCGTCTATGTGAGTGATCGGGTGTTTGGCCCTATCAGTCTGGTCTATGCGGTACCGCCCATTCTGGCGGCTGTTGCGCCCAGCCTGCTGTTTGGCGGTATCTCCTTCTACATCCTCAGCCGCAAGCAGTAATTCACACGTGGTAATGCAAAGAGGGCACCTGTTGGTGCCCTCTTTCGTTGTTGCATTGAGCCGGTATTACTTGTTCAACAATTCCAGATTTGCCTCTTTGCTCAGCACGATCACTTCGCACTCGGCCCAGATATCCTGGAACGCCCGTGGGCGCTTGTGGTTGAACAGGCACATCAGGTTGCCCAGACCAAAGGCTGCGGTAGCGAGACGGATCAGCGCCTGGGTGATGCGGATATGGCTGCCATCCTCGTTCTGAATGCGCAGCCGCCAGGCGCGCATGCCGACGGTCTGGCCAGCGCGGGTCCAGAACCAGGTGTAGAAACCGCAGATGACGAAGGCGAGCCAGAGGGTGTAGATCAGGCTCAGGGGGTGGCGAGTCAGCAACCAGACGGTATCTTCACCCGCCGGTACGCTGGCCATGCCGGTGACCAGCAGCAGCTTGGCGACACCCATGCCGATAAAGCCGGCGATGATCAGCAGTGAGGTCACCACCAGCGCATCATAGATCAGGGCGCCGAGGCGACGCAGCAGACCCGCTGACGGGTATGGCTGAGTGGCAGGAGAGGGGGATTTTTGTTGGACTTTTTTAGGCTTGGCCATCGTTTTTATTCCATTAAGATGATGGCGGCATTCTATGTAACTGGCCCCGCATCGGCAAGGCGTTGAATAAATGAACAAACGGGAGTGTTCAATCGAAAAACACCTTGCATGGCATCGCGCCATTCGTATAATCCCTCGCAGTTGCCCGGGTGGCGAAATCGGTAGACGCAGCGGATTCAAAATCCGCCGGTGAATAACCGTGTCGGTTCGAGTCCGACCCCGGGCACCATCAAATTTATGACAAAAGGCCATCAGCAATGATGGCCTTTTGTTTTTTAGCGTTCCTGCGCATTGGGGCGTTACTGTTGAGCTGGCAGTACTTCCCGTTACCTCTTGGTATCCCTTTTCTTTTCCTGCTCTCCGTTATTTCCTTTCCTTGATATAGCCGCTGACGGCATCACCGCCAGCGGCCTGTTTCTATTGCGGTTTTCTTTCATTTCCTTGCTACGTAGTAGCATGGTCGCGCGCTATCCCAGCAGGGCAAACAGCAGGGTACCGAGGGTACCTGCGAGCGTCAGCGCTATGATGGCTCTGGGGGTACCGTGCAGCTTGGTCCACATAAACAGGCTGGTGAGGGCGAGCAGCAGCAGAGCCAGGGCGGCGAGGTCGCCAAACAGCTGCCAGCCGAGGCCGGTGCCCATGCCGCGGTGCAGCCGGTTGAGGCTGGCAGCAAAGTTGGCCAGTTGCAGATCGGTGCGTACCAGCAGGGTGCCCTCGACATAGCTGGCGGCCACGCTCTGGCTGAGGGTGACACCGCGTATCTCCCACTTGGCGGGCAGGGTGAGCGGGCCGTTCGGGGTGGGCAGGGTCTGGGCCGTGGTGATCATGGTTCGCCCATCGGCAAAGATATCGGGATAGCGCTGTTGCAGCAGGCTTTTCAGCTGCTCCGGGCTGGCGAGCGGCGCCTCCAGCACTATCTCTTCACTCGATTTGTCGGTGTGGGGGCCGGGGATGGGCAACACGGCTCGGTGTTGCAGCCAGAGGCCGGTGATGCCGTACATCAGCATCAGGGCTAGGGTAAAAAAACCGGCCCAGGCATGGAGGCGGCGTACCCATTTGTTGTTGTGAAGGGGAACTCTTCTGCGTTTCATCGTGGTTGCTTCATAAAAAAACTGGCCAGCAAGGGCTGGCCAGTCGGGGTGGTTGTCACAGAGATCAGAAGCGGTAGGTACCGGTCAGACTCAGCTGACGGGGTGTGCCCGGCATGATCTGGTTGGCACTGGTGGCGCTGACGAAGTACTCGTGGTCGGTCAGGTTTTCGGCGCTCAGCTCGGCTTCCCACTGTTGCCAGCGATAACCGACGCGCGCATCGAAGCGGGCGTAACCGGGTAGTGTGGTGGTGTTGGCGTTGTCGGCGAAGCGATCGCCCACCGCCGTTACGCCGGTTTCACCGAACCAGCCCTGCTCGCCACTCTTGTAGCCGAGATAGAGCTGGCCATTCTGACGGGAGACGTTCATCGGGCGCTTGCCCTGCAGATCCGCATCCGCCTTGACCTGCTCCGCATCCTGAATAGCGAAGCCGCCACGCAGGTAGATCTCGTCGGTCAGCTCGGCGCGCGCGCTCAGCTCGACACCCTCGGTGCGCTGCAGGCCGGTGAGGATCACCTTGGTGGGATCCAGCGGATCCTTGGTGCGCTTGTTGTACATCTCCAGTCGATAGAGGGAGAGGGTGGTCGCCAGCTTGCCGTTCAGCCAGTCACTCTTCACGCCACCTTCGTAGAGGCGGGTGTGCTGGGGTTCCAGCCCGTTGTTCTTGTCGCCCGGGGTGATGCCGATCAGCTCGCCGCCCACCGGGGTGAAGGTCTTGCTGTAGGAGGTATAGAAGGCGTGATCCTCGAGGGGATTCCACACCAGACCGAGGCGCGGGCTCAGGCTGTTGACCGAGACGCTCTCCTCCTTGTTGAGGTCGTAGCGGCGACTGGTGACGGTGAAGTCGTCACGGCGCAGCCCGCCAACCAGATGCCAGTCACCCAGGCTGAGCTGATCCTGCAGATAGAGGCCATTGCCGCGCACCTTGTGTTTGGCGTCGCTGGAGAGCTTCATGGCGCCATTGTAGGTAGGCAGTGAGCCCGGGTCGTAGAGGTTGCCGGACGGGATGGCGGTGGCGTTCTGGTAGAGCTTGGGTGTGCGCTCCTGCCAGTTCTGCTCGAAGCCGATCAGCAGGCGATGTTCCACCGGGCCGGTCTGGAACAGACCTTCGGCCTCGGTATTGCTGATCAGGTTCTTTGCTTTCAGATCCTGCTGCCAGCGGGAGCGGGTCACCTGATCCCCTTTGACGCTAGTGACATAGGTGTTGTCAAACCGGCTGTCGAGGGTGGAGTAACCGAGCTGCTGGCGCAACTGCCACTGATCGTTGATATCCCAGGAGAGGCGGGAACGGGTGGATTGCGCCACGTCATCGATGAAGTCACGGCTGGTATCGCTGTAAACATACTCCCGCGGCACATCGGCCGGTCGGCCATTGACCCCGGGAATGCCGCGATCCGGGGTGCGGTCATGTTCGTTGCGCTCGTACTGCACCAGCCAGTTGAGGTTGTCGCTGATCTCCCAGTTGGCGGAGGGAGCCAGCAGGGTGCGTTTGCTCTTCACGCCGTTGCGGAAGCTATCTTTGTCCTCTTGCGCCATGTTGAGGCGCAGTTGCACCTGCTCACTCGCCTCGCCATTGAGGTCGGCGGCCAGTCGCTGACTGTCAAAGCTGCCGACCCGGGCGGTGACGCTGGACTCCTGCCCTTTCTGCGGCTTCTTGCTGACCCGGTTGACGATGCCCCCCGTGCTGCCGCGGCCGTAGAGCACGGCGGCCGGGCCCTTGAGCACTTCCACCCGCTCGATGTTGCCGAGATCCCGGGTGTACTGCATGTCGTCGCGGAATCCGTCGAGATAGAAGTCGTTGCTGGCGCTGAAGCCGCGGATATTGACCCCGTCGAAGCGGGTGTCACCGCTGGCGTTGACACCGGGGATGCCGCTCAGGGCTTCACTCAGCGTCGGTTGGCCGAAGGCGGTCAGCTCGCTGGCCTTGACGCTGTCGATGGTCTGGGGAACCAGCTTGGCTGGTGTATTGGTACGGGTAGCGGTGGCAACTTCCTGATGCTGGGAGCGTTTGCCAACCACTGTCATGGTTTCATCGGCGGCCTGGGCTGTGAAGCCGGTGCCCAGCAGTGCCAGTGAGACCAGCGTTCTGCGAAAGTGAGGGTGCTGCATATTCAATATTGACTCTTTGGATGTCGACCTGACGGCTCGAACATATTGATTTAATTATAATTAGCCTGACCCGCTTAAACGGGATGTCAATGATATTGATTTTTATTTATCTGGCAAGGTGGAAATGAAGGGGGCATTGGGGACGGGTTGTGCGGTCGGGGGAGCTCGGCTGAAAAGCAGATCTATTACAGCAAGCGGCGAGAATGAAGCGAGAGCAAAAAGGGCGTAGCGGAAGAGAAAGGGGCGACACGTGAAGAGATATCCGGCCCAATAGGACGGGCCGGATATCGGACTCAGTGGGTGCGCAGCAGTCGGCGGGTGAGGGGCAAAGCCGCCAGCAGGCGATAGACCAGCAGAGACGCTCCCAGCAGCAGCGGCACCTTGGCAATCTCCCACAGGATGGATGCACCCTGCGGGCCGAACATGAAGAGCCAGACCACCAGCATCATGTGCAGGCAATAGATCCCGAGCACCTTGGGGGCCTGGCGCTCCAACCAGCTGCCCTTGCCCCATTCGGGGTTGGCCAGCAGCAGGCCAAACAGGCCGAGGGCCCAGGGAAGGGAGCCGAGCAGGAAGTCGTGGCGGGTAAGCGGTACCGCGGCAAAGTGCTGCAGCGCCCAGGCTTCACAGCCATAGAGCGCCACGCCCGCCAGCAGCAATTGCCAGCCGGTGCGGGCATCCGGTTGCCACTGAAGCTGGCGCAGCAGGGCGCCAAGCGCCACAAACAACAGAGAGAAGAAGGGGCCGTTACGGGTGAGCAGTGGCCACTCGGCGCCCAGCAGCGGCTTGGCATAGGAGCCCCCCAGCAGCGCCAGCAGGTAAAGGCCAAGACCCAGCCAGAGAGCGAGCGCTGGTCTGCCAAGCCGGTAGCAGAGTGTCAGCAGGGTCACCGCCATGATCAGTGCTGGCAGGAACCAGAGGTGGATCATGCCGCCCACCAGCCAGCCATTGAGGGGGTCGCCGAGCTGGAATTGCCACTGCCCGCGCAGGGAGGCCAGATAGCCTTGCTGCACGGCATCCAGCGGATTGAACGGCACCAGCAGGTAGACCAGACTCCATACCAGCCAGAGCAGCAGCAAGGGGTGGCAGTAGCGCCAGGCAACGGTCAGCGGCGCTTCGCGGCTCAGTCTCGGCTGCAGAAAGTAACCGGCACAGAGGAAAAACAGCGGCACGGCAAAGCGGCATAACTGGTTGATTGTGCCGCTCAGCCAGAGCCAGGATCCACTTCCCCACAGGGCGGGATTGAACGGATTGGCGAAGGGGGAGACGTGAATGGTCATCACGGCCAGAATGGCCAGTACCCGCCCGCACTCGATACTGGAAATACGCATGGTGGCTCGTCGTTACAGGGGTTGTGATGGCACGCTAAAATTCTTACTGCTAGGTTACAACCAATTGATTCTATTAGTGTGAATCACACTGTTGAGTAGTTACGTTTTGTAACGGGATGGCGGAAGGTGTTACCTGTAACGGGAGCAAGCTCCCGTTTTTTGGGCGCACTCATGCAGATAAAAAAAGCGAGGCTGGCACCTCGCTTGGTTGGGGATCTCGAGCTTACTGGTGAGTCAGCATGCTGCTCTGGTTGGCGGCAAGGGTGGTTCTGCCCGAGCTCTCCAGCCAGGTTTTGATCCGTTTGGCATCGGCGACCCGATCGTTGGTGGTCTCGGCATTGAGCAGCACCATGATCACCGGTTCGTGATTGACCTTGGTGCCCAGCACCAGACAGCGGCCCGCTTCGCGGATATAGCCGGTCTTGGAGAGGGTGAACTCCCACTGCCCCTCGCGGATCAGCCGGTTGGAGTTGAGGTAGTGCAGCTGGCGCTTGTTGGTACGCACATAGCTCTGCTCGTCGGTGGAGTACTGGCGGATAAGCGGATAGGAGGCTGCTGCTGCGGCGAGCTTGGCCAGATCCTGCGCGGTGGAGACATTGCGCGGGTTGAGCCCGGTGCTGTCGGCGTAGTGGGTATTCCACATCCCCAGCATGCGGGCTTTGGCGTTCATCGCCTCGACAAAGGCACGCTGGCCGCCGGGATAGTGGCGGGCCAGCGCCGAGGCTGCGCGGTTTTCAGAGGACATCAGGGCGATATGGAGCATTTCGGCGCGGCTGAGCTTCGAGCCAATGGCTAGGCGCGATCCGGTTCCCTTGATGCGGTCGATGTCGGCATTGGTCACGGTGAGCATTTCATTGAGGCGCAGGTTGGCATCCAGCACTACCAGCGCCGTCATCAGCTTGGTGAGGGAGGCGATGGGCATTACCCGGTTGCCGTTGCGCTCGGAGATCACCTCGCCGGTTCTGTGGTTGGCCACCACGAAAGCGGCCGAGCTGAGGTTGGGCACATCCCGTCGCTCGAGAAAGCCGCTGCCGCTCTTGCTGCTGGCGGAAAAGGGATTGGCATGGGCACTGTCCATAGTGGCCGGCAACATTACTGCGCCAAGCAACAGAGGAAGGAGGGAACGCATCATCATGATCAGCTCTACCGGACGAAATACAGGGACATCTCGCTAAGTTATATGTCGTGAACTGGCGCTTCACAATCATTCTCACCTTGATATTGATAATTTACGGCGTTGAGCGCGCTCTGACGACGAGGAGAGCGTAAAAATGGTCTCCATGGAGTCTTCTTTTACATTGAAACTATGGGCTGGTTGTGATGGCGAGCGGAAGCAGGCGCTAAAAAAATCGGGACCAGAACAGTCCCGATTGGCATGGAGCATTGCTACCGTTTAGTGGGCATCTTCCTGCTTGATCTTGAAGCGCATGGCGATCACCACGAACAGCAGCGGGCCAATGATGGTCCAGACGCCGGTGGAGATATCGCCGGAGATAAAGGGGGCGACCACGGTAAAGACGTTGCCGAAGGCGACCAGGATCAGGCTGATGATGGTGGCAAGCAGTACCGAGCCCGCGCTCTTGAAGAAGATCAGGTCCTTGCCCAGCGCCGGGTTGTTGCGATAGCGATACCAGGCGTAGATGAGGAACATGTAGGGCAGGGTCATGCCGACGTTGGTCATGGTGATGATCAGCTCATAGAGGGCGGCGGCCCCTTCCGGGTTGATCAGGGTAAAAATGGACTTGGCGGCAATGAACAGACAGACCACCCAGGCTTGCACCTTGAGGGCTTCAATCCGCACGCCATTCTCGTTCTCGCGTTGTAAACGCTCCGGCCAGAAGTAGCTCGGGGTGCCGGTGATGAACTGGCGCAGTGGCGCGTAGGAGAGGGCGATAAAGGCACCCAGATAGCTCAGGAACATGCCCAATCCGGCAAAGCGCATGAATACCTGTCCCAGCCACTCGCCACCGAGATGGCGCCCCAGCTCCAGCATGATGATGAAGAGGGCGGAGAGTGAGGTGATCCCCTCGGCCGGGAAGTCGCTCCATCGCATGATGGAGCCGACCGCCAGAAAGCCTATGATGTAGCAGAGCACGATGAAGGCGCCGGAGAGGAAGATGCCGCGCTTGAGGTCGCGCTCCGGATCTTCCAGCTCGTCAGCCACCCCGGCCATCGCCTCGACCCCGCCGTAGGCGAAGATGGCGAACACCATAAAGCCGAGGAAGGGGATGATGTCGTTGAAAGCGGCATTGGGAGACGCCGTCAGCGATGCCTGGGTGAAGGGCTCCTGCAGGGTCATGCCGCTCACCGCGAAGGTGAAGACGCCACCGACCAGCAGCAACACGTTGAGTGCCACCACGGAGAGACCGCCGATGGCCGCCACCTTGGCGAAGCGGGCGCTACCCAGAGTGATGAGCTTGGTGACGGTGGCAACCAATGCGATGGCAACGACCCCCAGAATAAAGGGGCCGAAGTCGATCTCAGTGCCCAGGGTGACCGGGATGACGGTGATGTCGCGGCCAAACAGCATGAAGGAGAGGGGTACCCACATGGAGAGCGCTTTGCCAAACATCCAGATGACGTAGGAGGCGAACCACATAGTCAGGCCGATAAAGGCGAATCGGGTCGAGACCGAGTGGCGCATCCAGGTAAAGATGCCGCCCGCCTCTTTGCGAAAGCCGGTGCCGAATTCGATCATCATCAAAATGAACGGGATGAAGAAAAACAGACCGCCAATGACGAACATCGGAATGGCGGCATATCCCATTCGGTAAAAACCGATCCCGATATTAGTGACGCCAAATACCGATGTTAATATCATCAATATAAAAGCGCCCAACTTCAGCTTTTTTGCCGACATATTAAAAACTCCCTGATGGTGCTGGATTTAAAATAATCAAAAATTAAACAGACGAAACCGGACCCATTAATAACGCGGTAGCGCCATGCCATCCTGCTGTGGCGGGCGCGATCGGGTCATCTCTGACCGGGCTGGCTTACCCGTCAGGCGGTCAATGAATGTATGGGCGGAGCGGCATGGTCTGTGCCATGCGCGGTATTGGTCAGCGTTGCCGAAAATTAACTGTGAACGATTTTATCATTAATGCTGCTGGGCAGGTAAGTTTCCCGAATGAAGCTGTGGTTGAAATAAACAGACCTGCCAGTTAATTGATACGTTGCGGATGTAAACATTTACGCCCGGGCTGACACTTATTTCCATTATTCGTATTCGGCATATTTGGCGGAGTGAATTACGCCATCCTGCCTGATAAATACGCACCAATGGCGACAGCGCTTATCCTCCCAGCCGGGTCAGCAGCACGCCGCCGGTGATAATGGCCGCCGCCGTCAGCCGCATGCGCCCGAGCGGCTCTTTCAGCAGCCAGACCGAGAGCAGCATGGCAAACAGCACACTGCTTTCGCGCAGAGCCGCGACCACGCCAATGGGGGCTTGGGTCATGGCCCAGATAACAATCCCGTAGGCGAGCAGTGACATGGCACCTCCTGCCATTCCCGCCATCGCATGGCGATGGATCTGGCGCCATGCGTTGCGCCTCTGGTGGACGATCAGTATCAGCAGCATCGCCAGCCCGGTACAGGCAAAGAGCCAGAGGGTGTAGCGTACCGGTTCACCCCCTGCGCGGGCGCCGGCTCCATCCGAGAGGGTATAGGTCGCCGTGAACATGGCTGTGATCAGTGCCGCCCGAACTGCCTTGCTGTCAAGGCGCTGCTGCCCGCCTCGCCAGGCCATCAGCAAGACCCCCATGATCAGCACGCAGGCGCCGATGATGCCGCCGTAACCGGGGTAGTCCCCCAGCAGCAGGGCACTTAACACCATGGCGAGCAGCGGAGCACTGCCACGGGCCAGCGGATAGATCTGGCCAAAATCGCCCTGATTGTAGGCATGGCTGAGAAACAGGCAGTAACCGGTATGGAGCAGGACTGAGAGGCCGAGCCAGGGCAGCTCGGCAGCGGAGGGAAGCCCCATTGGTAGCAGCGCGACGGCGGAGATAAGCCCGGAGAAGAGCGCCACCAGGGACACGCCCACCAGCCGCTCTTCGCCAATTTTGACCAGCGCATTCCAGCTGGCGTGAAGCAGGGCTGCCAGCAAAACGGCAAAAAAGACGGTGGTGCTCATGGGAAAGGGCTCTCGGGCGATGGGGGTCAACAGCATACCCGCCCGGAGCCTGATGGGCCGAGATCTTTATCAAGGCTTCGGCTTTTCGGGGCTCGCCTCCTGCGTGGTGGCGTTACCCAGTTGCCCCAACACCAGTTTGGGATGGGGGTCGGTCTGCAGCGGAATATCCTGCAACTCTGTTCCCTGCTGATGGCGATGGATGATCCCGGCGGCCATCTTGCCCAGCGCCTCGTAGCTGCTGATAGTGCCAACGCTACAGCCGTGCTCTACGAACAGCTCGGCACTACAGATGGTAGGGATGGCAGCTTCGTTGAGTACATTCAGCAGGCGGGGGGCGATGGAGAGCAGATAGCTGTCTGCGGCCAGAAAGACGATGTCGTTTTTGGCATCCTGTTGCAGTCGCTTCAACTCGGTCTCCAGTCGCTTTGGATCTGGTGCAATGCGCCAGGTTGCGACTTGCCACTGGTAACCTTTGGCCGCGTTGATCAGCATGTCGGCCACCAGCAGGGTGTTCTGCTCCCGCGGATTGAATGGGAGCAACAGCCGTTTATTCGATGGAAGGTACTTGCTGGCATTGGCCAGTTGCAGCGCCATGGGTACCATGTTGCTTACTCCGGCGACCATGCTGTTCTGAGTTTTGTCCTCAGAGAGAAAGCCTGCCCCTACAGGATCTGAAACCACGTTGAAGATCATGGGTTTTCGATTGGCTATCAGACTCTTTGCCATGGTGGTGGCCGTGGTACCGAAGGTGTAGATGTAGTCGTACTCCGCCAGTTTCGGCAGCATCTGCTGACGCAGCATGGTCGCCAGCGCAGTGCGATCCTGATCGGCATTGTAGATGGTGATGGTGGTCTGGTAGCCAAGTCGGGTCAGCTCGGCCCGAAAGCCCGCCTCGGCGGCGGTTTCGCCACGCCACAGCACCATGGCGATATTGAGGGCGTGAGCGGGAAGAGCCAGCAGCAACAGCAGGACGAGAAGCAGCCTGACCATGATCATCTCTCCAGCGATACATTTACTGTTGAGCCTAGGTCAGTTTGTGGTTTCTGAGTAACGGCGACGCAAAAGCGCGATGGCAAGCCATCGCGCTTTTGGTATCCGCGACACCTCGATTAGAAGTCGTAACGGGCAGCCAGCTGGAAGTCATCCTGGTTGGCAGTCGCCTTGCCTGCAACGCTGTCCAGATTGTTGATGCGGTATTCGCCAATCACCCGCAGGTTCTTGTTGAATTTGTACTGGGCGCCCAGGGTGTAGTAGTCCACGTTGTCCTTCTTGACGCCAGCCTTGTCCTGCTCCTGCTTGTTCCACAGAGCCATCAGGCCGAAGCCGTTCTCGAAGTTGTAGCCCAGCGCGGCTTCCCAACCGGTGTGATCGGTACCGGTCGCCAGGAAGTCGCTGCCATCGGCATAGCTCAGGGCGGCGTAGGCGGCCTTATTGTCGAACTTGGCAGAGATGAGCCACAGCTTGGCATCTTCTTCACCGCTCTTGTCGCGGATACCCACGTTGTAGGCGGTACCCAGCGACAGGTTGAACGGGAAGGTGTAGGCCACGGCGGCGCCGTAGGCCGCGTCGCTATCCTTGCTGGTAGTCTCTTCGGTGTCACCACCGTCGAACTTGTAGCTGGTGTCGAGCTGGAAGCCATTGAACAGGCCGGAGTATTTCAGTACGGAACCGGCACGGTTAGTGGCGAAGGTGTCGGTCTTGGCTCCCAGCGCTTCGTTGCCGTAGCCGTCGGAGAGGGAGACATCAGTCCAGTCCGCCAGGAAACCCGGGGCACCTTTCTGGCGGCCGAAGGTCACGGTGCCCCAGTCAGCGCCCACACCGGCAAAGGCCAGACGGGTACGCAGGTTGTCGGAGCTCTCGCTGATGGTCTTCTCGCTGTCGTTGATGTACATCTGCACTTCGTACTGGGCCAGCGCCTTCAGACCGCTCTGGATCTGGGTCTCGGCCTTGGCACCGAAGCGGACAAACTGGTTGGCCCCTTGCTTGGCGCTGTAATCCTTGGTGCCATTCGGGTTGGCGGTATCGACGTTTTCTTTCTTGTCGCCGAAGAATTGACCGGCGTAGATGCGTCCATACAGGTCCAGCATGGCGGTATCATTTTTATATACTTCAACGGCTTGTGCCTGGAAGGCGGCAGTCAGAGCCAGTGCCACTACAGTCAGCTTTTTCATCTTAATCCCTTGTGTTGCAAGCTTTTGTTTTGAAGACGGGGCCATCCTAGGGAGGAGGCATGACAGCGGGGTGACAACTGGATGAAGAGTCGATGGCAATTGGGTTGCAATTGGATGAATTGGCTACATTTATGCGCCTGTCAGCTACTTTTGTGCGCAAAGGTTTGCCCTTGTGGTAGAATGCCGCCCGTTTTCGAGCTCCATAGGTTGGATATGCGATGAGACGTGAACTGGCAATCGAGTTTTCCCGAGTGACGGAAGCGGCAGCACTGGCTGGCTACAAGTGGCTCGGACGTGGTGACAAGAATATCGCCGATGGGGCGGCCGTTGCGGCCATGCGCCACATTCTCAACCAGATCGAGATCGATGGTGAGATTGTGATCGGCGAAGGTGAAATTGATGAAGCGCCGATGCTTTACATCGGCGAGAAGGTCGGTACCGGACACGGAGACGGCGTCGATATCGCGGTCGATCCCATCGAGGGTACCCGCATGACCGCCATGGGCCAGGCCAATGCGCTGGCCGTGCTGGCGGTGGGCGACAAGGGCTCCTTCCTGAAAGCGCCTGACATGTACATGGAAAAGCTGATCGTCGGTCCCAAAGCCAAAGGCGCCATCGACCTGGATCAGGCTCTCGAGCTCAACCTGAAGTCTGTGGCCAAGGCGCTGGGCAAGCCGCTCTCCCGCCTGACCGTCATTACCCTGGCCAAGCCGCGTCATGACAAGGCAATCAAGGAGATGCAGGGTCTGGGCGTGCGGGTGTTCGCCATTCCTGATGGTGACGTTGCCGCCTCCATCCTCACCTGTCTACCGGACAGCGAAGTCGACATGCTGTATGGCATCGGCGGCGCTCCGGAAGGGGTGATCTCCGCTGCGGTGATCCGCGCGCTGGATGGCGACATGCAAGCTCGTCTGGTGCCGCGCCACCGCGTCAAGGGTGACAGCCCGGAAGTGCGTGAGCTGGGCGAGCAGGAAATTGCCCGCTGCGAAGCACTCGGCATCGACGTCAACAAGGTGCTCAAGCTGGAAGACATGGCGAAGAATGACAACGTCATCTTCTCCGCCACCGGCATCACCAAGGGTGACCTGCTGGATGGCATCACCAGCGATGGCGTGATGGCGACCACCGAGACTCTGCTGATCCGTGGTAAATCCCGTACCATCCGCCGTATCAAGTCGATCCATTATCTGGAGCGCAAAGACAGCGTGGTTCGCGACATCATCCTGTGATGATGGCTCTGCCCGCCATGCGGTAGTGAATCAAGCCCGATCGCCTCGCGGTCGGGCTTTTTGCTGCCTTCCCTCTACGTTTGTGGGCTTGCCTGGGCTATGGTGGCAGAGAGTCCGACAGTGCAGGTTGATCCTGTGACAGGAGTGGGTTGTATGGAGTGTCGTTCCGGTTGCGGTGCCTGTTGCATCGCTCCCAGTATCAGCAGTGCCATCCCCGGCATGCCCGATGGCAAACCGGCTGGTGTCCCCTGCATCCAGCTTGATGCACGCCTTGGCTGCAAGATCTTCGGTCAACCGGAGCGGCCGGCGGTGTGCGGCGGTTTTCGCCCCATGATGGATGTGTGCGGCAGCCATCGCGCCGAGGCTATCTGGCTGATCGGCGAGCTGGAACGGCTCACCACCTGACGAGGGCAGGGCGAAGAGATAAAAAAGAGGCCGCATCATGCGGCCTCTCACGTTTCTGTTCGCCGGGGATCAGATCCCCGCCAGCTCCAGCGCCTGACGGTAGTACTCGTTGGCCTTGTTGGTAAGGCGACGCTTGTCCATCACCTGACCGAGGGCGTGGTAGGCGGCGGCGCTCGGCGCCCGCGCCACCTCCTGCTCCAGCAGCTTCTGGGCATCGTCCAGTTGACCTGCCAGCAGATAAAGCTGGGCCAGTGCGGTGTCCACCTCCGGCTGCCCCTGCTGTTTTTGCAGCAGCGCCAAGAGCGGCTGGTAGCTGTCGAGTTTCAGCTTGGGCAGGCGAGCCAGCAGCTGCGGCATCGGCTGTTTGCGCAGCGCCTCCTGCCACAGGGTGGCGGCTTCGCCGTCGGCGCCCAGCTGGCGCAGCAGATCGCCGTAGCAGGCCAGCAGTTCCGGCTCAAGGCGCAGTTTGCGCGGCAGGTCCTGCCATACCGCCTTGAGGGTTTCGAGGCTGCCGGCAGCCTGTTGCAGGCGGCCACACCAGGCCTGTTGCAGCAGATCTTCTTCCTGTTTCGTGGTCAGCTTGCCCACCTTGTGCAGTGCCGGTATCAGGTCGCACAGGGCGCTCCAGTCCTGACGGGCCAGATGCACCTGACGCAGCTGATCCAGCACCATGGGATGGCGCGGGTTGAGGGCGTAGACCGACTCCAGCATCGCCAGCGCGGTATCGTACTGGCCCTGCTCGATCTGCAGCTGGGTCTGGGTCAGAGTGAGCGCCAGCTCGGCCTTGGGGTTCTCCTCCTGTGCTTTTTGCAGGTATTGATCCCGGCGGGCGTCGTCACCACGGGCCTGTGCCGCCTTGGCGGCACTCAGGTAGTTGAGCAGCGGGGTGTCGCTGTTGCTGGCCCCCTTGATCATCAGCTTTTCAGCCTGACTGTAGTGCCCTTCGGCCATTGCCAGAGTGGCGGCGACGGTCTGTTGATTGGCCTTGCGGCGGCGGCGCGAGCCGTACCAGCCGAGGGTCTTGCGGCGCAGGCCGAATACCCGACCCAGCAGCCACTCGACGATCAGCAGGGCGCCGTAGAACAGCACGGCCAGGATCACCGCGCTGGTGACGGAAGATTCGATGGTGTAATTGCCAAGAGCAATCAGCACATAGCCCTTGTTACCGGAGGCTTGCGGGCCAAAGATCAGCCCTGCGACCATAACGGCAACCAGAATGATTATACGGATCATGGTGCCCTCCTCAGCTGCTGGCCAGAATGCGTTGCAGGCGTTCGGTCAGCACCTGCTCCAGCATCGCCTGGGTCTTGAACTGGGCCGGATAGTCGATCTGGATCTGCTCACCCTTGAGCTTGTCGATCTCGCCCTGCATGTAGCGGGTGGCGCTGTTGTCGGTGTCGAAATACTGGGTCAGCCAGCGTTGGGCCTTGTCCAGGCTGTCTTCGTAGAGCGCCTGCTGCTCGCGATAGACGGAGAGCTGGGCCTGCAACAGCTTGGTCTTGAGGTTTTCACGCAGGAAGATCTCCTGCTGCGGCGAGAGCAGTGCCTCGACCGCGCCATCGCGGCGACGGATGGTGACGAAGTTCTCGGTGAACTTGACCCAGTTCTTCTTCAGGTTGCTCTCCCACTCGTCTGGATTGGTGCTGACCGCTTGATCCGGCTCGGCCTTGGCTTCCGGCATGCTGACGGTGGAGAGGGGCAGCAGCTCGATCTGGTCGGACAGCGCCGCCAGCTTGAGGGTCAGCCCCTCGCGGTCGATGCGCGGCATCCCCTTGAGCTTGGCGATATCTTCGGCCAGCGCTTTGCGGATCGGCATCAGGCTGGGGTCGTTGAGGGCGGCGATGCGCTCGTCAGCGTTGCCGAGCAGGGTGATGGCGGAGACGAGGTCATGCTCCAGCCACAGTTTGCGGCCCGCCATCCGTACCAGATACTCGGATTCGGCCAGCATCCAGTCGTTGGGGCGCTTGTCATTCAGATCCAGTACCCGATTCTGCAGGCCCTGCATCTCCCCCTGCAACCGCTGCTGGGTTTGATCCAGTGCGGCCAGCTGCTCGGCATCCTTGCTGCTGGTCTGGTCGATCTTGCTCAGGGCGCTCGCCAGCTGCTGCTTGAGCTGGGTCAGTTCGGCCTGCTGGGCCACGGCATTCTTGTGACCGTGCAGATAGAGGCCGCCGGTCAGGCCAAGGGCCAGCAGGATGGCAACCCCTCCCAGTACGGCACCGGAGCGGCTCTTGCTGCCATTGACCGCAGCGGTCGGCTGGGGTTTGACCTGGGATTCTTGTTGTTCTGTCATTCCATCTTCCTCAGTTCCAGTGCGGCCGTCAGGGCCTGGTTGGATGCACCTTGGGCAATCGTGATATGGATAAAGCCCGCTGCGCTGGCCATCTCGGCCACGCGCGGGCTGGGGACCACCAGCAGGCGGTCAAAAAGCCAGGGCCGCTGGTGGTCGGGAACCAGCTCCAGCAGCCGTTGCAGCAGTTCACCACTGGTAATGAGCAGGCTGTCCAGCCCCGCTGCCTGCCAGTAGTGGGTCAATCTGTCCCCGTCTAGCTCGGGGTAGTGGCGCTCATAGGCCGCACAATAGTGCACCAGAGCACCGCGTGAGGCCAGCGTGCTGGCGATGAGATCCCGCCCGCCATTGCTGCGCAGGATCAGCACCCGTTTGCCTGCTACCTGCTGCAGGGCGGGCAGGGCCAGCAGCCCTTCGCTGCGCGGGTCATCCGGGCTGCTTGCCGTGATGCCGATGGCGGCAAACGCATCTGCACTGGCCTGACCCACCGCAAAGTACTCAATATGTGGCCAGGTCTGACCAGTTTGCAACAGAAAATCGTGTGCAAAATGAACGGCATGGATGCTGACGGCGATGACCACGTCGGCACTTCGCAGCAGGTCGGGCAGGAGAGGGAGTTCGCTGCCCGCCACGGTTTCCAGCAGCGGGCAGCAGAGTGGTGCATGGCCGTGCTGGCGCAGCAACTGCACCAGCTCGGCGGCCTGAATGGCCGGACGCACCACCAGCGGGGTCATGCGCGGTAGACCTCGGCGAGGATCTCGTCGGCACCGGCGGCCAGCAGGCGCTGGGCCAGTTGTTCGCCGAGGGCCTCACCATCGGCCAGCGGACCGCGGATCTCGTCACGGATCACCTGGTTGCCATCGGGACTGCCCACCAGACCGCGCAGCCAGATCTGCTCGCCTTCGACTAGTGCGTAAGCACCGATGGGGACCTGACATCCCCCTTGCAGAGCGCGGTTCATGGCGCGCTCGGTCAGCACCCTGGCGCGGGTCTCGGCGTGCTCCAGCGGCGCCAGCAGAGCGTGCAGCTCAGTATCGTCGAGGCGGCATTCGATGCCGACGGCGCCTTGACCGTTGGCGGGCAGGCTCTGTTCCGGCTCGATAAAAGCGGTGATGCGATGCGCCATCTCCAGTCGTTTCAGACCGGCGGCGGCGAGGATGATGGCGTCGTACTCACCGGCATCCAGCTTGGCGAGGCGAGTGTTGACGTTGCCGCGCAGGTCGCGGATCACCAGATCCGGGCGGGCGGCGCGCAGCTGGCACTGGCGGCGCAGGCTCGAGGTGCCGACCACGGCCCCTTGCGGCAGTTCGGCAATGGTTTTGAAGCGGTTGGAGACAAAGGCGTCGCGGGGATCTTCCCGCTCGCAGATAGTGTGCAGACCGAGCCCCTCGGGGAACTCCACCGGCACGTCTTTCATGGAGTGAACGGCGATATCGGCCCGTCCTTCCAGCATGGCGGTCTCCAGCTCCTTGACGAACAACCCCTTGCCACCGACCTTGGCCAACGGGGTATCGAGGATCTTGTCACCCTGAGTGCTCATGGGTACCAGTTCGACCTGCAACTGTGGGTGCAGGGCTTCGAGCCGGTCTTTGACAAAGTTGGCCTGCCACAGGGCCAGCGGGCTCTTGCGAGTGGCAATTTTCAGGGTTCGGGCTGCCATATCAATCAGTTGTTTCATTTTTAGAAGGAAATCGATATTACCACCCTTTGCCCGGGCTTTCATGGCAGAGCCCGCAAAAGCGGGGGCAAGCTCAAAAATGCATGCTGAAAATGATTTTCATTAAGCAATTGCTATTGATTAATTCATTGAATATATTGAAATTTAATGATTTCCCCTGATACTTGATGTGGTCATACCAGAAATAATCTGGCGTTTAGCTGTAGGCTTGTTTACCACCGCTGTTTGCATTGTTAACATGATCACACTTTTTTGACGTATCCCCCTTTTGGTGCGTCATTTTCACCTAGGTGATAGGCAGGGCATTGCAGGAACACATCGATACGCTGGTTGCGCGTTATGACGACATTACCCGTCTCAAGACGCAACGGGCGTTAGGCCTCATGAGTCGCTATGGGCAGCAGGTATTCCAACTGCTGCCTGTCATGCTGCACTTCAATCACCCCCTGCTGCCCGGTTATGTCTCCGGCGATGTCCCTCATGGCATCTGGAGCTTCAGCGCCACCGCCGAGCAGCAAGCCTTTATCGATGACCTTTGTCGCAATGCCAACTGTCAGAGTGGTCTGGCAACCCATGATCGGGCCATTCAGGGGCTCTATTCCATGGGCAGCACCTCCTCCATCGGCCAGTGCTGTCATTCCGATCTCGATATCTGGGTCTGCCACGTGGCCGGTTTGTCGCAAGAGCGGCTCGCCTTGCTGGAACAGAAGTGCCGGATGCTCTCCAAGTGGGCGGAGCAGCGCGGGGTCGATCTCAATTTCTTCCTGATCCCCGAAGACAAGTTTCGCCAGACCAACGATGCCGAGATGCAGGGAGAGAGCTGTGGCAGCGCCCAGCATCTGCTGCTGCTTGACGAGTTCTACCGCAGTGCCATGCGCATCGCCGGTAAGCGACTCATCTGGTATCTGGTTCCTGTCGAGTGTGATGATCACTACGACGACTATGTGAACGGGTTGTTTGAGAGTGGCAAGCTCAAACAGGATGATTGGCTTGATCTCGGCAGTTTTGACCGTATTCCGGCGGAGGAGTATTTCGGCTCTGCCCTGTGGCAGCTCTACAAGGGGATCGACTCTCCCTATAAGGCGGTGCTCAAGTCTGTGTTGATGGAGGCTTACTCCCACGAGTACCCCAACACCCGTTTGCTCTCGATGATCAGCCGTGACTGGTTTCAGCACAACGAGGGGATGCACTACCGGCTCGACAACTACTGCCTGATGCTGGACAAGGTCACCAACTACCTCAAGTCCATCGGCGATATGGCGCGACTCGATCTGGTGCGCCGCTGCTTCTACCTCAAGGTGTGCGACGGCCTCAGTCATCCCAAGGATGATCACTCCCCCGAGTGGCGCCGCGAGCAGATGAGCCAGCTGGTCTCCTACTGGGGTTGGAGCCAGGACAAGCTGTACCACCTCGATCACCGCCACGAGTGGAAGGTCGAGGAGGTGAAGATCGCCCATGCCGAGTTGCTGGAGGCTCTGATGCAGAGCTACCGCAATCTGATCCAGTTCGCCCGTCGCAACAACATCAGCGAGTCGATCAACCCGGAAGATATCGGCATCCTGTCGCGCAAACTCTATGCCGCATTCGAGAGCCTGCCAGGCAAGGTGCAGAGGGTGAACCTCAAGATCGCACCGGATCTGAGCGAGCCTGATCTCAGCTTCGTGCAGGTGCCGCACGGTCGCCTCAACCGTGCCGGCTGGTATCTCTACAAACATTCGCTGGAGCCGGTGGACATCATTGGCCGGGCGCCGCTCGAGTTCAACGGTTACATCAGCAAGCTGGTCTCCTGGGCCTACTTCAACGATCTGCTGACCCCCCAGTCGCGGGTGCACCTGTTCAATCAGGGCTCGGATCTGCACATCGACAATCTGCACCAGTTCTGTCGCGATCTCTCCGGCTGCTTCCCCGAGAAGTACCCGCTTGCCACCAACCTGGCTCTCAGCCGCCCGTGCGAGATCCGCCAGCTCTCCATCTTCCTCAATCTGGAGATGGACCCGACCAGCCATTGGGTCGGTCAGGTGATCGAGTTCGACGCCAACACCGTGGATGTTTTCTCGTTCGGTCGCAATCAGGAGTGTCTGGTTGGCTCGGTGGATCTGGTCTACCGCAACTCCTGGAGCGAGATCCGCACCCTGCACTTCCAGGGGGATGAAGCTGTGGTCGATGCCCTCACCACCATCCTAGGCAAGATGCATCAGGATGCCGCCGCCCCCGAGATGATCGAGGTGTTCTGCTATAGCCAGCACTTCCGTTCTCTGGTGCGCTCCCGCTTCCAGACCCTGGTGGCGGAGTGTATCGATCTGCGCCTGGCCCGCGACAAGCAGCAGCTGGTCAAGACCATGGCGCTCGGCCGTGAAAAGTACGGCATCTTCTTCGAGCGGCGCGGGGTGTCGGTGAAGAAGCTGGAAAACGCCATCGATTTTTACCGCCACATCTCCCACAACAAGCTGGATCATCTGCCGCTGCGGCTCGACAAGACCCACAGCCAGCATCTGCCGAGCATCGTCGATGCCTACGCCAGCGAAGGGCTGGTGCAGTTCTTCTTCGATACCCGTGATGCGGGCACCAACATCTATATCCTCGATGAGGCGAACCGAGTGGAGATCTACCAGCACTTTGCCGGCAACAAGGATGAGCTGGTGGCGGGGGTCAACCGCTTCTATACCTCCAATCACGAGCGGTTCAGCGATGATGGGCAGTTCATCAACTTCAACCTGCCCCAGTACTACGAGATAGTACAGGTGAATGGCGAGCTGGATGTGATCCCCTATCGCAGTCAGGGCTCCCTGCGCGAACAGGTGCCGCCCGCTCGAGAAGTGGGCTGACCCGTCAGTTGGAATCGCTATAAAAAACGGCCTGCAGATGCAGGCCGTTTGCTTTACCGGAAGGGCTCACGCGCCGAGGCGGGCCAGCAGCCAGCTGCGAATGTCGCCGAGCTGCGGACGGCAGATCTCGTGGCGCATCGGGTACTCGTGCCACTCGGGGGCGAGCCCGGCAGCTTCAAGCCGGTTCTTGGCATCCCAACCGAGCGACAGGCTCACCACATCGTCGTAGATGCCGTGCATGTAGCAGATGGGCAGGGTGCGAGCAGCCTCGCTCATCTCGCCGAGCAGCTTGTCGGGGGCAGCCAGATAGGTGGACATGCAGAGCAGGCCCGCCAGCGTTGCCTGATAGCGCAGCGCGGTGAAGGAGGCAATCACTCCGCCCTGAGAGAAACCTGCCAGCACGATGCGCTCGGGGGCAAACCCGTCGGCCACCAGCTGATCGAGCAATGTGGCAATTTGGTCGGCTGATTCCCGCACATGGGATTCCACGGCTCGCTCGTCGGGATCCTCGAAGCTCCTGATGTCGTACCAGCCCCGCATCTTGTAGCCCATATTGATGGTGATGGGGCGCTCCGGCGCATCCGGCAGCAGGTGACGCACCGGTAGCTCGGCGGGCAGGTCCAGCGCGTCCACCAGCGGGGCGAGACCGGCACCGGAATCACCCAGCCCGTGCAGCCAGATCACCGCGTGGCGGGCGCCCTGCGGGTGCAGGTCGATCATGGGAACACCACCTCTTCGCCAGCCTGGGCGGTGCAGGATTTACTCAGCAGCGCCTTGAGCTCGTGGCCGAAACGGTTGTCGATCCAGGTGTCACCCTGCAGTTCGAAGTGGAAGCCGTTCTCGCGGGTGGCGACCCAAATCTGGTGCAGTGGTTCCTGCTTGTTGATGATGACCTTGGTCTTGTTCTCGAAAGAGAGGGTCAATACGCCGCCGTTGCGTTCGCAGTCGATATCCGGATACCCCTCGTCGAGGGTGTCTTCCACATATTGGAAAAAGGCGTCGGTCAGGGCGTGATACTCGTGATCCTTCATCGGTTTATCCTGTTGCTTTTAACAATGTGAGTGCGATTATAGAGGGCCAAAAATTTTTTCGCAGCGAACCATTATGATCACCCAGTTCACCAAGTGTCTGCTTGCCACTCTTCTGTCCCTCGGGTTGGCCGCGTGCGGTCTGAAGGGGCCGCTCTATATGCCGCCCCCCGAGCCGCCACAGAGCCAGAGTACACCGCAAGCAGCACCGCCTGCGACCTCCGAGGCTGCCACCGAGGCCACGCCGCACTAATGCCGCACCCATTCTAGGAAGGAACCGCCCCCTTGGATCACTTTAACTACGACGCCGACGGCCAGCTTCAGGCCGAGCAAACCTCGCTGCAACAGCTCGCCGAGCAGTACGGTACCCCGCTTTACGTCTACTCCCGGGCGACTCTCGAGCGCCACTGGCACGCCTTCGACAAGGCCGCTGGCGACATTCCCCATCTGATCTGCTATGCAGTGAAGGCCAACTCTAACCTGGCGCTGCTCAACCTGCTGGCCCGTCTGGGCTCGGGGTTTGACATCGTCTCCGGTGGCGAGCTGTCGCGGGTGTTGGCAGCGGGTGGCGATCCGGCCAAGGTGGTCTTCTCCGGGGTGGCCAAGAGTGAAGCGGAGATGCGCCTTGCGCTGGATAAAGAGATCCTCTGCTTCAATCTGGAGTCGGAAGCCGAGCTGGAGCGCCTCAATCGGGTGGCGGGCAGCATGGGCAAGAAAGCTCGCGTCTCGGTGCGGGTCAATCCGGATATCGATGCCGGTACCCACCCCTATATCTCCACCGGCCTCAAGCAGAACAAGTTCGGCATTCCCATCGAGCTGGCACCTGCCATCTATCGCAAGGCGGCCGCGATGGCGAACATCGAGATCGTCGGGGTGGATTGCCATATCGGCTCGCAACTCACTGAATTGAATCCCTTTATGGAAGCAGCTGACAAGTTGCTGCGGCTGATCGACGGTCTGGCTGCAGAAGGCATTCATATCCATCATCTGGACGTGGGGGGCGGCCTTGGGGTCAACTACGGTTCCGAGCAGCCACCCCATCCGACCGAGTATGCCGAAGCGCTGAAGCAGAAGCTGGCGGGCCGGGATCTGACCCTGCTGTTCGAGCCGGGCCGCGCCATCGTCGCCAATGCCGGCGTGCTGCTGACTCGGGTCGAGTACCTGAAGCCGGGCGAAACCCGCAACTTCGCGCTGATCGATGCCGGCATGAACGACATGCTGCGCCCCTCGCTCTACGGCGCCTGGATGAACATCATCGAGGTGGATAGCCGCGCCGGTCATGCTCCCGCGATCTATGACGTGGTGGGCCCGGTGTGCGAGACCGGCGACTTCCTTGGCAAGGAGCGCACCCTGGCCATTGCCGAGGGTTCCCTGCTGGCAGTGCGTTCGGCCGGTGCCTACGGCTTTACCATGTCATCCAACTACAACACCCGTCCGCGGGCAGCCGAAGTGCTGGTGGATGGTGCCGAAGCACACCTGATCCGCGAGCGTGAGCAGTTGGCCGATCTCTGGCGCGGTGAGCACCTGCTGCCCTGATGGCGCAGGCTGGGACAATGATTTCATAACGGTTGACGGTGAGTTTTTACAGCCCTAACAGCACAGGAATGCACGATGTGGATAGATTGTTCCATGATGCATGGGGCTTTGGACAACGACTTCATGGCGCTTGACGACTCTTGGTTCGGTGAATTTTTACAGCCCTAACAGCACAGGAATGCACGATGTTGATAGATTTTTCCAAGATGCATGGCTTGGGCAACGACTTCATGGTGGTGGATGGCGTCACCCAGAAGGTATTTTTCAGCAATGACGTCATCAAGAAGCTGGCAGATCGCCACTTCGGGATCGGCTTTGACCAGCTGCTGCTGGTGGAGCCGCCCTATGACCCTGAACTCGACTTTCACTATCGCATTTTCAATGCCGATGGCAGCGAAGTGGAGCAGTGTGGCAACGGCGCCCGCTGTTTTGCCCGTTTCGTGCGTCTCAAGGGGCTGATCAACCGGGATCGCATCGCGGTCAGTACCGCCCGGGGTCGCATCGTGTTGCAGCTGGAGGGGGAGAATCAGGTCACGGTCAACATGGGAGTGCCCCAGTTCGAGCCGGGCAAGATCCCGTTTCGGGCCCAGAAGGCAGAGAAGACCTATCTGCTGCGGGCGCAGGAACATACCGTGATGTGCGGTGCCGTCTCCATGGGCAACCCCCACTGCGTCATCGAGGTACCGTCGGTGGCCGATGCGCCGGTGGCGACACTGGGGCCCATCATGGAGCGTCACGAGCGTTTTCCCGAGCGGGTCAACGTCGGCTTCATGGAGATGGTCAACGCCACCGAGATCAAGCTGCGGGTGTTCGAGCGTGGGGTGGGGGAGACACTCGCCTGCGGTACCGGCGCCTGTGCGGCGGCGGTGATTGGCATCAGTCAGGGCAAGCTCAAGGAGCGGGTCACCGTCAGTCTGCCGGGCGGCAAGCTGACCATCGCCTGGAAGGGGCCGGGCCAGCCGGTCTATATGACAGGCCCCGCCGAGCATGTGTTTGACGGCCAGATAGAGGTTTAGCCGATAAAGGTTCAGGTGCGGGGGGCGTTGGCCCCCTTTGCCCATGATGTCGGGGCAGCGAGCCCCATTTCTCTGATGGATCAACCAATTTATGAGCGAACTCAAACGGCAGGAGCAATCGGTGGATGAAGCCACTGTGCTGGAGTACCTGGCCCGTTATCCCGAGTTTTTCCAACGCCATGCCGCCGTGCTGGATCGGATCCGCATTCCCCATGAACGCAAAGGGTCGGTCTCGCTGGTCGAGCGCCAGCTGGAGCGTCAGCGCGAGCGGATCGAACAGCTGGAGCAGGAGATCACCGAATTGATGGGGATCGCCAGCGAGAACGAGCGGATCTTCCGGGTCTATGCCGATCTCTACGGCGAGCTGTACGGTTGCCAGACCCTGTTCGAGGTGAGTGCCGTGATGGGCAAGGCCTTTGTACAGCGGCTGCGCCTGACCGGGTTGCGGCTCTGGCTCAATCCCAAGAAGTTTGCCCTGAGCGGGCCCGAGCAGCGCTTTCTGGCACAGGGCAAGCAGCTCGAATCCCTGCTGGGTCAGCGTCTGCCGGGGCAGGATTACTACTTTGGCCGCCTGAGCCAGAGCGAGAAGCAGGCGCTGTTTGGCCACGATGTGCTGGTCAACTCGGTGGCCCTGATGCGGCTCGGCGATCTCGGTGTGCTGGCCTTCGCCAGCTCGGATCCCGGCCACTTTACTCCCCACAACGACACCCTGCTGCTGGGCCAACTGGGGCGCCTGCTGCAACTGCGTCTGCCCGAGTTGACTCATGGCTAGAACACCCGCCAAGGGGCCTGCCAAAGCACCCGTCGTCGCACCGCCATTGCCCGCGGCACTGGCGGAAGAGCTGGCGGCCTTTATCGAATACCTGAGGGTCGAGCGTCAGCTCAGCCCTCATACCCGCAATAACTATCAAGCCCATCTGGAGGCGATGACCGCCGAGCTGGTAACGCTGGGTCTGGCTGACTGGGGTCGGCTCGAGGCGAGTCAGGTGCGCACTCTGGTGACCCGGATGCACAAGGCGGGCCTTGCTCCTCGTTCCCTTTCCACCAAGGTTTCTGCCCTGCGCAGCTTTTGCGACTGGCAGGTGCGGCAGGGTCGGCTGACCGCCAATCCGGCTCGCGGCATCGTCACCCCCAAACAGGGGCGGCCGCTGCCGAAAAACCTCGATGTGGACGAGATGCACCAGCTGCTCAACATTACCGATGAACAGGATCCGCTGGCGGTGCGGGATCGCGCCATCATGGAGCTGATGTACTCCTCAGGGCTGCGTCTGGCCGAGCTGGTGGGGATCAATCTGGTGGATCTTAAGCTCGACGACCGCCAGCTCAAGGTGACCGGCAAGGGCTCGCGGGAGCGGGTGCTGCCCATCGGCCGGATGGCGGTCGAGTGGCTGCAGAAGTGGCTCAAGGTGCGCCCGCTGCTGGCCGGGGACGAGAGCGAGGCGCTGTTTGTCTCCAGCCGCAAGCAGCGGCTGTCGGCCCGCTCGGTGCAAGCCCGCCTCGATGGCTGGGGCAACAAGCAGGCGCTCAACGCCCATGTCCATCCCCACAAACTGCGCCACAGCTTTGCCACCCATATGCTGGAGTCCTCCGGCGATCTGCGGGCGGTGCAGGAACTGCTGGGGCATGCCGATCTCTCCACCACCCAGATCTATACCCACCTCGACTTCCAGCATCTGGCCAAGGTCTACGACAGTGCCCACCCCAGGGCCAAGCGTGACCCGGATGCGCGGGACGATGAATAACGGGCCCTGAGCCCGCGATGCAGAGGAGAGTCCATGCACTTCTATCGCCGCTGGCAGCCGATTGCTGCCATCTCGTTTGACCTCGATGACACCCTCTATGACAACGGCCCCGCCATCGTGCGCGCCGAGCAGTGGATGCTGAGCCATCTGCGCAGCGAATATCTGGCTACCGCCATGCTCGACAAGCCACGCTGGCTGGAGTTAAAACGCGCCGTGTTGATGGCACGGCCCGAGCTGCGCCACGATGTCAGCCTGGCGCGCCAGCAGACCATCCGTACCGCCATGGTTGAGGGGGGGATGGCCGACCAGCAGGCCAGCCGCGAGGCGGAGCAGGTGTTTGCTGCGTTTCTGGCAGAGCGCTCGAAGATCGAGGTGAGCGAGTCCACTCATCAGCTGCTGGCCAGACTAGCCGAACGCTACCCGCTGGTGGTGATCACCAACGGCAATCTGGATCTGGTTCAGGCTGGGCTGGATCGCTACTTCACACTTGTCTGCAAGGCGGGGGCGGGCGCCAGAATGAAACCGGCGCCGGATATGTTTGAGCAGACCCGCAGTGCCCTCAAGCTGCCAGCAGAGCGGATCCTCCATGTGGGGGATCATCCCGAGACCGATGTGCTGGGGGCTCGTTTGCACGGCTTTCGCGCCGCCTGGCTCAACGAGCGGCAGCAACCGTGGCAACAGCTGCAACTGTTGCCGGACGTGGAGCTGACGGCACTGGAGGAGCTGGCCGAGCTGCTGCTCTGATGGCGCTGGCGGGTGGCCCGGCTCAGGCGGTAATGGCTGTCATCGAATCGCGATATATGGCAAGGGGTTACGCCGCTATTTGCGACAAACCAAGCCGAGCAGGGTGTAGCGATCGCGCTGGTTGACGCGGCAGTAGCTGATGCCGACGGGCAGCGCCTGCTGCAGGGTGATGGCGCTGTCCTGATAGCGGCAGACCAGATAGAGCGGGCGCAGACTGCCATCGAGCTGGCTCCAGTAGTGGATCTCGTCGCTGTCGCCATTATCCGGTTTGAGCTGGACCCGCTCATCGGGATTTCCGTCAAACAGGGAGAGACGATCCAGCCGATGGGTGAGGCGCTCGCCAGGTTTGCCGTTGTCGTTGCGGGTCACGGCCTGCCAGCCCTGCTGCGGGGTCAGCAGCTGCTGGCGAGCCTCGATGGTGGCAGGACAATCAAATTGCAGGCTGGCGGCAAGGGCCAGGGTTGTCAGTAACATGGCTGCTGTTCTCTCTTCACGTCCTCAACAAGATGCCATGCTACGTCATCTGCCGCCGAACAGCTTCATCAGTTTATCAAGCAGATCAAGCTGTTGTGGTGGCCGTTTCATTGACTCCGCCTCTCGTTCCAGCAGCGCCCGCTGCTCCTGCTGGCGGTCGCTCAGCACCCGGTAGAGGGGCTCGACCAGTGACTCGCGTTGGGCAACCAGCTCCTGGAACATGCTCTGATTGATGCGATAGGTTTCGACGGTGGCCACCGCCCGCACGGTGAAGGTACTGGGTTCGCCGGTGAGCAGGCTCAGTTCCCCGAAGAAGTCACCTGCGCCGAGAGTGCCGAGTTTCAACTCTTTCCCTTCCAGATTAATCAGCATCTCGGCTTCCCCTTTGACCAGTACGAATAGCCAGTTGGAGACCTCTCCCTGCTCAAGCATGATGTCGCCGCTGACGAAGGGGGCGAACTTCACCTGATCGGCCAGCTGGAGCAGCTCGTTCTCCTGCAACATGGCAAACAGCGGCAGCTTGCGCAGGGTATCGGTTCGTTCGGCGGTGTGGCGCTTGTGGCGGGCATCCAGATGCTGCTTCTCCTTGGCCATAAAGACGTTGAAGATCGGCGGGGTGAGGCGGCGATCGTTGCGGCGCAGGGCGGCATCGATCAGGCTGCGCACCATGGAGTCGGTCGGATCGTCGCGAGCCAGATCGGTCAGCCAGTAGCGCACCGCATAGCGGGCGATGCCCCCTTCGACGTTCATCAGCAGGCAGTCCGGTTGGGGATGCTTGGCGACGCAGGGGAGCTTGGTCTCCCGTAGGGATTTCTCGATCAGCGCGATGATCTGGGTCGGCAGGGTATCCAGGGTCAGATCGAACCAGACCCAGCGCCGCCACTGCAAGGGTTCGCCACGGCGGCGCCCGAGCACGGTGAAGCGCTGTTTGAGCAGGTGGCTGTTGGGGATGACGACTGTCTCCCAGTTGCGGGTCTCGATGGTGGTGGCACGCCAGTTGATCTCCACCACCCGGCCCTGGGTGGTGTCGACTTGCAGCCAGTCACCGATGGCGATGGAGTTGTCGAGCTGAATGGAGACCCCGGCCAGCAGGTTGCCCAGGGTGTCCTGCATGGCGAAGGCGATGACCGCAGTGATCACCGCCGAGGTGGTGACTATCTCTCCGAGCGCCATGCCGGAGGCGTAGAGGCGAAACAGACCCCAGCCGATATAGCCGATGGTGATGACGATATCGGCGATGATCCGCGGGATCCGCACATGGCAGAGGGGGAGCAGAAACTCGAACAGCAGGATCCCCCATATCTTGACCAGTATCAGGCCGGCCAGCAGGGTGGAGATCTCGATCAGCAATTGATGGGGCAGAGGTAGTTTGAACCAGCCCCCTTCCAACTGGATCAGCAGGATCACGACAGTGCTTATCATCACGAAGCTGAGCTCGGAGAGCAGCTCTCGTCGTTGCCCGGGGCGGCGCCAGAAGTGAAGCAGCATCAGAGAGAGGGTGAGCAGGGTCCAGAACGGGTGTTCGCGGATCCATATCAGTGTGGGTAGCGCAGTGAGGTTGTCGCTGAACATGGCGGCCCCTTGTGATGGTTTTATTTCCAGCATAGCCGTTCCGGCACGGGGAAATGGTGCGTTGGGGCTGCAATTTATTTATCCTGTGCAGAACCGGGCAAAGGAGTGCGATTAAGTGAAATTTTCAAAGAAAATCATCTGTTTGATGGTTATGTTGCCATTGGCGGGCTGCGATCTGCTGGTCGACAAGTACCGGGTCGAATTCCGGGATGGGTCCTGGCGCGAGATCGTCATCACCCCCTTCTCCAGTGAGGCGCACTGGCGCGAGGGGTGTGCCACCGGTGAGGTGCTGAGCGATATGAAGGTACCCATCAAACGGGGTGACAAGATCAATGGCCGGGAGCAGTTGCTGATCGGAGGCGAGAAGTTCGAACTGGATGACAACAACCTCTACCGCAGCAACGGCATGGTGTTTGGTCACTCGCCTGACCATATCCAGCGTGGACTGAAGGGGATGGATATCTGCCGTACCCTGCGCCCCGAGCGGGGCGGATTACCCAAACTCAAGGCGCGAGGATTTGGTGAATAAGCGTTAATGGCTATCTCTCTGACGGCGTCGGCAGGCGTCACCAAAGGCCTGGAAGATCTTGATGGAGTGAGGATTTTCGCTGGCTTTCCACTCCGGGTGCCACTGTACTGCCAGCAGGAAAGGGGAGAGGGTCGGGGCATGGATGGCCTCGACCAGCCCATCTTCGGCATGTGCCAGCGGCTCCAGGCCAGCACCAAGACGGTTTAGCCCCTGTCCATGCAGGGAGTTGACCGGTATCTGTTCAGCCCCCATCAGTTCGGCAAACCAGCTGCCTGGCAGCAGCTCAATCTGATGGCTTGGCCCATACTGTTCGTCGACCGGGTCGTCGGCATCTTCCCGATGATCGTCATAACCCGGTTCGGTGTAGACCTTCTGGTGGATATCGCCGCCCAGTGCCACGTTGATCTCCTGCATGCCGCGACAGATCCCGAGGATCGGCAAGCCACGGGCGAGCGCTCTCTTGATGAGGGGCAGATCGAACAGGTCGCGATCCCTGTCCTGCTGTTTCTCCGGGGTGAGGTTCTCCTGCCCGTAAAGCGCCGGATCGATGTTGGAGCCGGCGCCGCTCAGATAGATGCCGTCAGCCAGATCCAGATATTGCTCCAGATCGGCGGTGCCGCAGCAGGTGGGTACCAGCAGCGGGACGCAGCCACTGATCTCGACCAGCGGCATGATGTATTTGTGGGTCATTACCTGATAGGCGTGGCCGTTGCGGGGCTGGGCCCCCATGGTCATCAGCACGACGGGTTTACGGTTGGTGACGAGTATGGAATTTGGCATAGAACACCCTGATTATCCCTGGCGTTGAAGTCTCATCCTGCACCTTGGGCAGACCCTTGCACATCGGCTGGGCAAGGGCATGCCTCAAGGTATGGTCATGGGATCCCGCGTCTTACCGGGTGGCAGAATCGAATCGTCGGTCAGCCTCGGCAGCGACAGCCTGGATCCTCTCCCCAGTCTGCCAAGGCTGTTCAATATGTCAAACAAAATGATGCAAGATTGTTAATGCCATAGTTTTGAATGGTTCTTTAGTGCCGATTTTACTGGGAAAAACGGATAGGGATGTATGCCAAGAACACCAGAGTGGTGGATATATTAAACGCACAGGGAGGGGGTAGGGGAAAAGGCATCAAGATAAACACGCCTCCCCGAGGGGAGGCGTGTTTCGGGGATCACAGCAGGTCTTCGATCTCGCCGCGCAGATACTGGTACATCTCGCGGTAGGCGACCGGCGGCTTGTTCAGCTCCCGCTCCTTGTTGGCGGAGCGGATCAGCTGGCGCAGCTTCTGGCGATCCAGTTCGTGGAACTGGGACATCAGCTCGTTGAGGGCGCTGTCACCTTCGGTGATCAGGCGCTCGCGCCACTGCTCCAGGCGATGCAGGCGCGCATTCACGGTGGAGTGACGGTTCTTGATGATGGAGAGCGCTTCGGCAATCGGCTCGATATCGCGGCTGCGCATCAGGCGGCCGATGAACTGCAGATGGCGACGGAAGGACTCATCCTTCTTCGGCTTGAGTTTGCGACCCAGCTCGACAGCTTCTGCAAGCTCTTCATCCAACGGGATTTTTTCCAGCTCGCTGTGGCTGAGGGAGACGATCTCTTCCCCCATTTTCTGCAATGCTTCGGCATCGCGCTTGAGCTGGCTCTTGCTGGGGCCCCAGTCTTCGAACTCGTTGTCGTCTTGATATTGACTCATCGGTCTCTTGATTCCTGTCATTCACGTTTGGCGGATATGTTACCAGCTTCTCCCGCTGGGCGCAGGGGTCTGATATGCTTACCCCCCTTTCCTTCTTTCATACAGATGTGAGTTATGGATCAGCAAGACCAAATCCGCCAGGATCAAGCCCATCTCGAGGCCGTGGTTGCCGAAGCCCTGGAGATAGCCAAAGGACTGGGCGCCTCGCTGGCCGAAGTCTCCATCAGCAAGCAGACCGGGTTGTCGGTGAACACCCGGGGTTGTGAACTGGAAAGCATTGAATTCAATAAGGATGGCGCCCTCGGCATCGCCGTCTATCGCGATGGTTGCAAGGGATCTTCCTCGACCACCGATCTGAGCAAACCCGCCATTCGTGCCGCCGTTGAAGCGGCCATCGAGATTGCCCGCCACACCTCGGCGGATGATTGCGCCGGTCTGGCGGACGCCGAGCTGCTGGCCTGGGATGCCCCCGACCTGCAACTGTGTCACCAAATCGAGCTGGATCCCCAGCGCGGCATCGATCTGGCCATCGAGTGCGAACGACTCGCTCTGGGTCGCGATGTCCGTATCAAGCACTCCGACGGTGCCGGTTTCTCCAGCCATCTTGGCATCAAGGTCTATGGTAACAGCCACGGCTTCGTCAAAGGCTACGCGGCGTCGCGTAACTCCCTTAGCTGCGTGCTGATCGGCGAGCAGGATGGCGACATGCAGCGGGATTACGGCTACTCCTCCAGCCGTTCCCTCGACGGGCTCTGGAGCGCGCAGCGCATCGCCGACGAGGCGGTGGAGCGTACCGTCTCCCGTCTCGGCGCCCGCAAGATTTCTACCCGCCATGCCCCTGTGCTGTTCCACCCCGATACTGCCTCCGGCCTGTGGGGCCATCTGGTGATGGCCATCAGCGGTGGCAACCTCTATCGCAAGTCGAGCTTCCTGCTCGACAAATTGGGCAAGCAGATCCTGCCAGAGTGGCTCACCATTCAGGAGTTCCCCCACCTGCTGGGGGGGCTCGCCAGTACCCCGTTCGATGGCGAAGGGGTGCGTACCCGCGACATGGATATCATCCGTAACGGCGAGCTGATGAGCTGGCTGCTTACCTCCTACTCTGCGCGCAAGCTGGGGCTGACCACTACGGGTCATGCCGGTGGCATCCACAACTGGCAGGTCTCCAATACCGGCCAGGATTTTCAGGGCATGCTGAAAGAGATAGGTACCGGTCTGCTGGTGACCGAGCTGATGGGGCAGGGGGTCAATATCGTCAATGGCGACTACTCCCGCGGCGCTGCCGGTTTCTGGGTCGAGAATGGCGAAATAGCCTATCCGGTCGAGGAGATCACCATCGCCGGCAATCTGACCGAGATGTTCAGTCATATCGTGGCGGTGGGTAGTGACGAGGATGAGCGCTCCAGTCTCAAGACCGGCTCGGTGCTGGTAGAGAATATGAAGCTGGCGGGTCACTGATCGCCGCTGCAGCGAGATCGATATCCATAAAAAGAGGGCCGCAATCGCGGCCCTCTGTCTTATTTGCCTGGCGGATTAACCGGCCTTGACGCTGCGGCGACGCTGCAGCCAGACGATCACCCCGAACAGCAGGAAGCCCGGGATCCACATCCACTCCTTGCGCCAGCGATCGGTGGGCGCCTTGACGGTGAGGATCTCCTGATCGAACTCCAGCCCCATGGTGGCGGCCGGGCTGCCAAAGGCGACGTTGTCGATCAGCGTCTTGCCATCCTGCTCATAGAGGCTCAGCCCCAGATTGGCCAGCCGCTCCTCGCCATTTGCCCCATCCGGTACGGCGACCAGCAGGGTGAACTTGCGTGGCTTGCCCACTGCATCTTCACCGAGGATCCGCAGCCGCAGGGTGCTCTCTGCTTCCACTTCACCCATGGTTTGGGCCAGCTGTGCAGGCGGGGTCTCGCGATAGGGGTCGTGCACCATGTCCATCCAGAAACCCGGGCGGAACAGGGTAAAGGCGACCAGCAACAGCAGCACGCTCTCGTACCAGCGGCTCTTCACCAGGAACCACCCCTGAGTGGCGGCGGCGAAGATCAGCATGGCGATGGTCGCCACGATGAAGATCAGCACGCCGTGGGCGAAGTCCACGTCGATCAGCAGCAGATCGGTGTTGAAGATAAACAGGAACGGCAGCGCTGCGGTACGCAGGCTGTAGTAGAAGGCGGTGATCCCGGTCTTGATGGGATCGCCCTTGGAGACAGCGGCTGCCGCGAAGGAGGCCAGCCCCACCGGTGGCGTCACATCCGCCATGATGCCGAAGTAGAATACGAACAGGTGCACCGCGATCAGCGGCACGATCAGCCCGTTTTGCTGCCCCAGCGTCACCACCACCGGTGCCAGCAGGCTGGAGACGACGATGTAGTTGGCAGTGGTCGGCAGCCCCATGCCGAGGATCAGGCTCAACAGGGCGGTGAGCAGCAGCATCAGCAGCAGGTTGCCCATGGAGAGGAACTCCACCAGATCAGCCAGCACCAGACCAACCCCGGTCTGGGAGACCGCACCCACGATAATCCCCGCTGTGGCGGTGGCAATGCCGATACCGATCATGTTGCGGGCACCGGCAACCAGCCCTTCCCGCAGATCCACCACGCCGTCAGCGACGGTGCCGTAGTCGTGCTTGCCGTCCTTGCGCAGCCAGTTGAGCAGCGGGCGCTGGGTCAACAGGATGATCACCAGCATCACGGTACCCCAGAAGGCCGACAGTCCCGGCGAGAGGCGCTCCACCATCAGGCACCATACCAGTACCACCACCGGCAGCAGGAAGTGCAGGCCGGAGAGCAGCACGGCGCGGGTGTTGGGCAACTCGGTGAGCGGCTTGTCGGGATCTTCGGCAGGCAGCGGTTCATTGCTGGCGGCGATCTTCAACAGAGCCACATAGGTGGCAGCCAGCAGTACCGAGATCCCCGGCAGTGCGTAGTCACCCAGTGCAGGCTTGAGCCAGCCGAGGCCATAGTAGACCGCCAGTGACAGGCCGCTGATGAGGGCCGCGCCAAAGGCAAAGCCGGTCAGGCGGCGCAGCCAGGGCTTGGGTTGATGGTTGCCGATGGGCTGCATGCCCAGTTTCAGCGCCTCCAGATGGACGATGTAGAGCAGCGCTATATAGGAGATGGCGGCAGGCAGGAAGGCGTGCTTGATGATCTCCACATAGGGGATACCCACGTATTCGACCATCAGGAAAGCCGCAGCCCCCATCACTGGTGGCATGATCTGACCGTTGACCGAGGAGGCCACTTCGACCGCCCCCGCTTTCTCTGAACTGAAGCCCACCTTCTTCATCATCGGGATGGTGAAGGTGCCGGTGGTCACCACGTTGGCAATCGACGAGCCGGAAATCAGACCGGTCAGGCCGGAGGCGACCACTGCTGCCTTGGCCGGGCCGCCGCGCAGGTGACCGAGCAGGCTGAAGGCGAGCTGGATAAAGTAGTGACCGGCACCGGCACGCTCCAGCAGGGCGCCAAACAGCACGAACAGGAACACGAAGCTGGTGGAGACGCCAAGGGCGATGCCGAACACCCCTTCGGTGGTGATCCACTGGTGGTTGGCCAGCGCGGTGAAACCTACCCCGCGATGTGCCAGCAGTCCCGGCATCCAGGGGCCCGCCAGGCTGTAGATCAGAAAGACGATGGCGATGACCGCCAGTGCCGGCCCCAGGGCGCGGCGCGCCGCTTCCAGCAGCAGCGAAATGCCGATGCAGGCGGTCACCAGATCGGCGGTGGTGAGGGTGCCGGGGCGCAGCGCCAGCGCTTCATACATCACGAACAGGTAAGACGCGGCGCCAGCGGCGATCAGACCGAGGGCGATATCACCGAGGGGAACTCGATCCCGCGGCGAGGAGCGAAACGCCGGGAACACTAGAAAAGCGAGCAACAGGGCAAAGGTGAGGTGAATGGAGCGGGTTTCGGTGTCATTGAGTACGCCAAACCCCACCATGAAGGGGAGTGGCGAGGCGATCCAGAGCTGGAACAGGGACCAGGCCAGCGCCAGAGCTGTGATGAGCCAGCCCATGATGCCCAGCGGCAGGCGAGCGCCCACATCCTGGGCGATCAGTTCCTCGGTAGAGAGTTGTTTATCTTGCATAGGGTTAACTTGTGCCAACGAGTACAACAAGAGCGACACCCGCCCCCGCAATCAGGCGGCAGACGGGTGTCGAAGAGAGTGACAAAGGCCCCGGGGCCTTCAATCAGAGCCAGCCGCGCTCTTTGTAGTAGCGGGCAGCCCCTTCATGCAGCGGTGCAGAGAGACCCACCTTGATCATGTCGGCCTCTTTCAGGTCGGCAAAGGCAGGGTGCAGGCGCTTGAAGCGATCCAGGTTGTCGAACACCGACTTGACCAGCTGATAGACCACTTCCGGATCGGTTTTGGCGCTGGTGGAGAGCACCGCTTTGCCACCGATGGAGGGGGTCGGCTTGTCGCTGCCCTTGTAGATGCCGCCCGGGATCTCGGCCTTGCTGTAGTAGCTCTTCTCAGCCAGCAGCTTGTCGATGTCGGCGCCAGTCACAGGTACCAGAACTGCATCTGTGGTGGTGGAGGCTTCCTGAATGGCGCCGTTCGGGTGACCCACGAAGTAGCTCATGGCATCGATGTTGTTGTCACCGAGGGCGGAGGCTTGTTCGGCCGGTTTCAGCTCGGAGACCAGACCGAAGTCACCCTTCTTCCAGCCTTTGACCGCCATGATCTCTTCCATGGTGTCACGCTGGCCGGAGCCCGGGTTGCCGATGTTGACGCGCTTGCCCTTCAGATCGTCGAAGCTGGCGATCTTGGCATCGCGGCGAGCCAGGATGGTGAACACCTCGCTCTGCAGGGAGAAGACGGCGCGCATATCGTCCATGGCCCCTTCGGCCTGGAACGGCGGCAGCCCCTTCATCGCCTTGAACTGGTGGTCGGATTGCATGATGCCGAAGTTGAATTCACCGCTGCGGATGCCGTTGACGTTGGCAACACCGCCGCCACTGGCCGGGGCGTTGCACTTGATCTGGTGATCGGCGGCGCCGCGATTGAGGAAGCGGCAGATGGACTGGCCAGCGACATAGTAGACGCCGGTCTGACCGCCGGTGCCTATAGTCACGAAGCGCTCCTGCGCTTGTACCGGACCACCGAATGAGACACCGACCAGAGCCGCCGACAGGGCGCATGCCAAAGTTAATCCTTTCATTTTTTCTCCCTTTTCTTTGATTTTGTTTATCCGATCCCCGGATAAATTGATGGCAATCCCGTTCTGCGCCGGGCTTGCCCGCTCTTCTCGTTGCGCGAAAGCGGGGGTGTTGATTACCCCCTTTCCGGCAGTCACCCCATCCTGTGGTGAGGCTACCGACCTCCTGTCGGTCGAAGATAAATTGGCCCCTGAGGGGCCAAATAAAAAGTTGCAAGCACTCCGATTAAGCACATTCACCCAACATAAATCAAACGAAATGGCAAAATCACGGAGTTTAATCTTGAGAAACATGACCTTGATCATTCATTTTCTTGCCGAAGATTAATTTGATATGAAGGGAAATGGAAGAGGGAAAAACTACGAGAGGATTCTTATGCGGCCCTTGCGTGACAAGGGCCGGAGTCATGAGAGATCAGTTGGCCGGGGTGGCCAGATCCAGGATAAAGGCGTATTCCAGCGCGATATCCTCGTAGGCTTTGAAGCGGCCCGACTTGCCGCCGTGGCCGGCGTCCATGTCGGTGTTCAGTAACAACTTGTTATCATCTGTTTTCAGCTCGCGCAGCTTGGCGACCCACTTGGCGGGCTCCCAATACTGCACTTGCGAGTCGTGCAGCCCGGTGGTGACCAGCAGGTTGGGGTAGGCTTGCGCCTTGACCTGATCGTAGGGGCTGTAGCTCTTCATGTAGTCGTAGTAGCGCTTCTGGTTCGGGTTGCCCCACTCGTCATACTCCCCGGTGGTGAGGGGGATCGACTCGTCAAGCATGGTGGTGACCACATCGACGAACGGCACCTGTGCCACCACGCCGCGATAGAGTTCGGGTGCCTGATTGATGACGGCCCCCATCAGCAGGCCGCCGGCGCTGCCGCCCATGGCGTAGACCTGATCCCTGGCACCGTAGCCTTGCTCAACCAGCGCCTTGGTGACATCAATGAAGTCATTGAAGGTGTTTTGCTTTTTCAGCAACTTGCCATCTTCGTACCAGTGACGGCCCAGCTCTTCACCACCCCGGATATGGGCGATGGCGTAGACGAAGCCTCTGTCCAGCAGGCTCAGGCGCGAGCTGCTGAAGTCGGGATCCATGCTGGCGCCGTAGGAGCCATAGCCATAGACCAGCAGCGGATTCTTGGGTGCATCTGCCTGCTCTTTCTTGAACTTGTCCTTGCGATAGACCAGCGACACCGGCACCGATACACCGTCGCGGGCGGTCACCCAGAGTCGCTCGCTGGCGTACTGATCGGCCTTGAAGCCGGCCACCGGCTGCTGCTTGAGCAGGGTGCGCTCGCCGCTCGCCATATCCAGCTCATAGGTGGAGGCGGGGGTGGTCATGGAGGAGTAGCCATAGCGCAGGGCGCTGGTATCCGGCTCCGGGTTATAGGCGAGCCAGGTGACATAGGCGGGATCGTCGAAGGCGATCTCCTTCTCGTCACCGCTCTGCCAGTTGATCTGGCGCAGTCGGGTCAGCCCTTTGCTGCGCTCTTCCAGTACCAGCCAATCCTTGAACAGGGCGTAGCTCTCCAGCAGCACGTCCGGATTGGGGGCGATCACCGCCTTCCAGCGATCGACCGGGCTCTCCTTGGTCTCGTAGAGGCCGAAGTTCTTGCCATCCTTGTTGGAGCGCACATAGAAGCGGCCGCGGTAGTGATCCAGGCTGTATTCGTGATCCACCTGACGGGGCAGGAACAGGCGGGGGGCGTGCTCCGGCTGGTTGGCATCGATCAGCCGCGCTTCGCCTGTGGTGGTGCTGGAGAGGGCGATGACGATGAAATCTTCCGAGGTGGTGGCGTAGAGGCTGATGTAGAAGGAGTCATCCTTCTCCTCGTAGACCAGCTTGTCCGTGGCCGGATCCGTCCCGAGCGTATGGCGATAGACCTGATAGGGCAGCAGGGTCTGCGGGTGCTTGCGCACATAGAAGACGGTCTTGTTGTCGTTGGCCCACACCAGATTGCCGGAGGTATTTTCCAGTTTGTCGGTGGCCCACTGGCCGCTCTCCAGATCGAGGAACTGTATCTGGTACTGACGGCGGGAGAGGAAATCTTCCGCCACCGCCAGCCAGCGGTTGTTGCGGCTCACCTCAAGGGCGCCGAGGGCATAGAACTCGTGCCCTTCAGCCCGCAGGTTGCTGTCGAGCAGCAGGCTCGCCTGCTCTTCACCGAGCTTGGTGCGCGAATAGATCCCGTACTCCTTGCCCGGCTCATAGCGGGTCTGGTAGCGGTAGCCGTTCTTCACATAGGGTACCGACTCATCCTGCTGGGGGATGCGGGCGACCATCTCTTTGTAAAGCTGCTCGCGCAGGGGTTGGGTTGGCTTGAGCATGGCCTCGGTATAGGCGTTCTCGGCCTTGAGATAGTCCAACACCTCGGGCTTCTGCCGCTCGTCGTCACGCAGCCAGTAGTAGTTGTCGATGCGGGTATCCCCGTGTTTTTTCAGAGTGCGGGGATGTTTGGCGGCCACGGGCGGCTGGATTGGATGTTCGCTTGTCAGCATGGCGGGCTCTTCATTGGCATAAGTGGGGGGGAGAACTGTCAGAAAGGCTAGCAGCAGAACTCCTCGGGAAAAGGTAAACATGTCGCATCCTTGGCGCTGGAAAGGGTTGGTAGACCTGAGCATCGGCTCCATGAATTGGCGTTAAATCTGCCCCTTGTTGCCGGTGGTTGCAAGCAATCCCTTGTTATTGCAGGAAATGTAATCAAAAAAAGCCGCTATCTCGCGATAGCGGCCCCCTTTCTGGCCATGAGCGGCAAGAGTCCGCTCAGGTGTGCCTCACATGATATGGGAGTGCCCTCTCATGGCCAGTTTTCGTCAGCCGGGGTAGCTCGACCAGCGGTTGGTCGCGCCCTCGTTGCTGATACTCAGTACCTCATAGGGATGGCCCGGAATATCCATGCCCGGCGCACTCTGGGGCATGCCCGGAATGGTCAGGCCACGGATCGCCGGTTTTTCCCTGAGCAGCTTCTGCACATCGGCGGCCGGTACATGCCCCTCGATCACATAGCCATTTACGATACCGGTATGGCAAGAGGCCAGTTCAGGCGCGATACCGTATTGCTGCTTCACTGCGCCGAGCTGTTCGGTTTCGATGACCTCCAGTTTGAAGCCATTCTGCTCCATGTGCTCGTTCCAGCTTTGGCAGCAGCCACAATATTTGGATTTGTAGACGGTCATCTTCTCGGCCGCGAGGGCCGAAAAGCTGACGGTACTGGCCAGCATGGCCAGTAACAGGGGTTTGTACATCACTCACCTCAGATTGAAAGAAAAGATGCCCGATACGGGATGCGTTTCAGATCTGGGGGCGTGGGGGACGTTCGAGCCGCTCGCACGGGGCGTCCGGCATAAAGAGAGAGGGGGAGGCGAAGTCGGGGGTATCCGGTTCCAGCACAGCGACCGTCAGGCTGTCGCTGCCTACCAGCGTCATCGAGAGGGCGGTGGTAAAGCTGCCGCAGGGCATCGCTTTTTCCAGGGTACGCTCGCTCTGGCTGCAGTGGGTGGTCAGGGTACAGAGGTCGGTTGCGGCCCGGCTGCCAAACGACATCAACACCAGCACCAGACTCCACAAGGGGAGCCAGCGACGGGCGTGAGCGAGTTGGCGACGGGTGAGAACCATGGAATGACTCGGAAAAAACAAGGGGCACATGGTAACCCTGTGCCCCGGGGGAGGGTCAAGCCCTCCCCATGGTGTCAGTCAGCCAGGATTAAGGTTGCTGACGGGTCGCCGCCAGCACGATCTCGCGCACGCAGACGTTGGCAGGCTGGTTCCAGGCGTAGAGCACGGCATCGGCGATTACTTCCGGCGCAATGACGCCACCCATCTGATCTTTCCAGTCGTGGTAACCGGCCTTGATGCTCTCGTCAGTGGTGTGGCTGAGCAGCTCGGTCTCGACCGCACCCGGGGCAATGGTCACCATACGCACGCCGACATCGGCCACCTCTTCCCGGATGTTCTCGGTCAGGGCGTGCACGGCGAACTTGGTGGCGCAGTAGGCAGCATGGTTCGGGAAGGTCTTGCGACCGGCGATGGAGCTGATGTTGATGATTGTGCCGCTGCGGCGCTCCTTCATGCCTGCCAGCACAGCGTGGACGCCGTTCAGTACCCCCATCACGTTGATGTTGAGCATCTGCTGCCATTCGGCGGGATCCTGCACATCGGCCTGACCCAGCAGCATGACACCGGCGTTGTTGACCATGCAGCCGACCGGGCCAAATTTGGCTTCTGCCTGCTGGACGGCGGCCTTCATGGCAGCGGTGTCGGTCACATCGACCCCGATGCAGAGGGTATCGGGCAGGTTCAGCGTCTGCATCGGCTCGACCCGGCGGGCCAGCAGCAGCAGCGGATGACCGGCGGCAGAGAAGGCACGGGCGATGGCGGCACCGATCCCGGCGGAGGCACCGGTGATCACGACGAGAGATTTGGACATGGGTCTTTCCTTCTGATTCAAGAGTCGGTTTGAGCAAACAGGTGGCTGGCCAGCACGGAACCCAATCACTATAGTCACTGTATCTATAAGTGATAAATATTGTTTTCCGCTGGTTATCATCTGAAAAAACTATGGTTGGTTTATGCTGGACTTGAGATTGCTGCGTTTCTTCATCGCCATCTATGAAGAGAAGAACATCACGGCGGCGGCCGAGCGCTGCCACGTCAGCCAGCCCTCTCTCTCGGCGGGGCTGCGCCAGCTGGAAGAGGCGCTCGGTGACAGCCTGTTTGTCCGGGGCAAGAAGGGGGTGGTGGCGAAAGATCCGGCCCACTATCTCTATCCCCATGCGGTCAAGCTGGTGGAGGAGGCGCGCCGTCTGCCGGAGCTGTTTCGCCAGAAAGCGACGCGTGCGAGGCTCAATATCGCCATCATGCCGGACTTGAGTCGCCGTCGGGTGGCCGGGCTGTTGCAGCAAGTGCAGGGCGTGCTGCCGCAGCTGGATCTCACCCTCTCCGACTACACTACGCCCGCCGACTGCCGCTTGACGCTGGATGCCTTGCGCCGAGAGGACGAGATCTTTCTGCCGCTGTGGGAGGAGGATTATGTGCTCTGCGTGCCGGTCGATCATCCCCTGGCCAGACGCGAAAGGATCGAGCTGGCCGAGCTGCAACATTATGATTTTATTGAGTGCCCGCCCTGCGAAGCCCATCAGCAGACTATCGGCCTGCTGGCCTGTGACCGCCTTACCCTCAATCTGATGGCCAAGGCCGAGAGCAAGGGGCTGGTGATGGCGCTGGTGCTGGCGGGGGTCGGCATCAGTTTTCTGCCGGACGGGCTGGTCGAGGATGAGGCGGGGCTCTGTACCCTGCCGGTGAGCGGGCCGCGGATGTTTCGCCGGATTGGGCTCTGCTATCCCGCCCACCAGACCCTCAATCCGGCGCTGCGGGAGCTGATCCCCGAGTTGGCAGGCTATGGCGCTTCCTGATAAGGTCGCTCTCCTGTGCACCTTTACGATGCAGCTCCCCAGACTCCCCTTTTCTGTTTACCTCGCCTTGCACCGCAAGGCTTTGTTCGGGTGATGTGGTCATGAAACGCATTCTGGTTATTTTTTCCCATCCCGCTTTGCAGAGCTCGCGGGCCAACAAGCAGCTGTTGCAGGCGATTGAGGGGCTGGAGGGGGTCACGGTTCACGACCTCTATCAGCACTATCCCGACATGTTTATCGATGTGAAGCGGGAGCAGGAGCTGCTCTGTGAGCACGACATCATCGTCTTCCAGCACCCGTTTTACTGGTACTCCTGCCCGGCCATCATGAAAGAGTGGATGGATCTGGTGCTGGAGTATGGCTATGCCTACGGCCCCGAAGCCCACGCCCTCAAGGGCAAGCAGTGGCTGAGCGCCATCACCACTGGCGGGGCGCCGGAGTCCTACTGCAGCGAGGGGTACAACAGCCGACCGCTGCTCGATTTTCTGCTGCCATTTCAGCAGGCGGCCACCTTGTGCGGCATGAACTGGCTGCCCCCTTTCGTGCTGCACTCCTTTCACAAGATCAAGGATCCCGCCGCCCTGCGCCGCTGCGGGCAGGACTACCGCCAGCTGCTTTGCGCCCTGCGTGACGATCAGCTGACCCCGGAGCAACTGGCCGGGCGCCCTTATCTGCGCGACTTGCTGGAGGTGCTCTGATGAAACACGGGCAGCTTGTTGGCCGAGCTTATGAGCCGGATCTGATGTTCACACGGAGGGCTGACTGATGGGCCACGGGATCCTGTTTGATGCCTTTATCTACCTCTCCGCCGCCGTCATCGCGGTGCCGCTGGCCAAACGCTGGGGGCTGGGCTCGGTGCTCGGCTACCTGCTGGCGGGGATTATCATAGGCCCCTTTTTGCTGGGGCTGGTGGGTGAGCAGAAGGATGTGATGCACTTCGCCGAGTTTGGCGTGGTGCTGATGCTGTTTCTGGTCGGTCTTGAATTGCGTCCGGCCCTCTTGTGGCAGCTGAAGGGGCCGATCCTCGGCACCGGTGGCCTGCAGGTGCTGCTCACCACGGCGGTGCTGACCGGCGTGGCGCACCTGATCGGTCTGCCGCTGCAACAGGGGCTGGCCATCGGCCTCATTCTGGCGCTCTCCTCCACCGCCATCGTTCTGCAGAGCCTGCAGGAGCGCAAGCTGATGCAGAGCGAGAGCGGTCGCTCCGCCTTTGCGGTACTGCTGTTTCAGGATATTGCGGTCATTCCGATCCTGGCGCTGCTGCCGCTGCTGGCTATGGCGCCGGTCGCCAGCAATGGTGGCTCCGAGCTGGCGGGGTGGCAGCATGGTCTGCTGGTGGTGGCGGCTATCTCCGGCATCGTGCTGGGTGGCCACTATCTGATGCGGCCGGTGTTCCGAGCCATTGCCCAGTCCCATATGCGGGAGATCTTCGTCGCCGCCGCCCTGCTGCTGGTGATCGCCATCGCGGTGCTGATGGAATCGGTGGGGCTTTCGCCTGCACTTGGCTCCTTCCTCGCCGGTGTGGTGCTGGCCGACAGCGAATATCGCCATGAGCTGGAAGCGGACATAGAGCCGTTCAAGGGGCTGCTGCTCGGCCTCTTCTTTATGTCGGTGGGGGCGGGGATCGACTTCGGGCTGTTTGCCGAACACCCCTTCCTGATACCCACTCTGGTAGTTGGCCTGATGGTGCTCAAATGGCTGGTACTGATGGTGCTCGGCTTCATCATCCGCATCTCGCCGAGTCAACGCTGGACCTTCGCGCTGGCGCTTGCACAGGGCGGTGAGTTTGCCTTCGTGCTCTTCTCGTTTGCCGCGCAAAACAGGGTGCTGCCCGGTGAGACCATCTCGCTGCTGACGCTGGTGGTAGCGCTCTCGATGGCGCTCACCCCGCTGCTGCTGATCCTCAACGACCGGGTGATCCAGCCCTGGTTCGATTACCGTAACCAGAGCGATGCGCCGCAGCATGAGCAACCTGAGCTGGTGGAGCATCCGGTGATCATCGCAGGCTTCGGCCGCTTCGGTCAGATCGTGGGGCGTCTGCTACATGGTCACGGCATCGGTACCACCATCCTCGAGCAGGATGCCAGCCAGATAGAGACCCTGCGCAAGTACGGCTATCAGGTCTTCTATGGCGATGCCAGCCGGATCGATCTGCTTCATGCCGCCGGGGCGCACAAGGCGAAGCTGCTGGTGCTCTCCATCAACGATCCGGCCACCTCGCTGGCGGTGATCGAGATGGTGCAGAAGCACTTCCCGCACCTGAAGATCCTGGCGCGAGCGCTGGATCGACCCCATGCCCACGAGATCCTGCGCCACGGGGTCGAGAGCGTGCACCGGGAAACTCTGGGCTCTGCGGTCGATCTGGGGGTGGAAGCCCTGACCCAGCTTGGGTTTAGGGCCAACCAGGCCTGGCGGGCGGGGCAGACCTTCAAGCAGCACGATAACTGGCTGTTGCGCGAGCAGGTCAACTATCTGGACGACGAACACACTTATATCAACAAGAGCCTGCAATACCGGGAGATCCTCTCCGATCTGTTGCAAGACGACGAGGAGGGGCAGGAGCGTATCCATGCCCACAACTGGAACAGCGGGCTACCCGACGACGACAAGGAAGCAAAATGATTGCCTATTATCCCATGTTCAAACACCTGCATATGACGCTGGCGCTGGTCAGTCTGCTGCTCTTTATCTATCGCTGGAGTCTGGCGCTGGCCGGCAGCGATCGGTTGCAGCAGAAGTGGCTGAAGATCCTGCCCCATATCAACGACACCTTCCTGCTGCTGTTTGGCGTGCTGCTGGCGGTGACCTTGCAGCTGAGCCCCGGCCAGCAGCCCTGGCTGATGGCCAAGCTGATTGCACTGGTGCTCTATATCGGTCTGGGTGTCATGGCACTCAAGCGCCCGGCCCGCGGTCAGAAGCTGGTGGCCGGTGTGGCGGCGCTGGCGGTGTTTGGCTACATGGTCGGTGCGGCCATCACCAAGTCAGCCTGGTCGTGGCTGATGTGATTGAGCTTGGAGGGAGGATTGCCTCCCTCCGGCTATTTCAAAAGAACAGATTCAGAAAAATCCTATTCCCCTTGATGTTAGCCTGCCTCTCCACTTAGTTTTCTTCGTGATGGTTAGCTTGTCTTAAAGTGTTAAGTTTGCCGTGCTAAGTGATTTTTATATTATAAATCATGTACATGAGTTGCTTTGTATGAAAATGGCGACAGTTGTCGCCGCAAAACTTGCGACATAGACTGTCGCAAGTTGCGACTAGGATACGATCAACGCTAAACCAGTGAAGGCATGCACCATGAGTAAGAAGCTGTTACGACAACTGACCTTGGCGCGTTGCATCCCGCACCGCCCTTACAAGCTGACCGCCAGCCAACTTCAGGTAAAACTGGAAGAGGAAGGCATCCACGTCAGTCTGCGTACCGTGCAACGGGACCTGGAGGAGATGTCCGGCATGGGACTGTTCGACCTCACCTCGGACGAGCGCAGTAAACCCCATGGCTGGTGCTTCGAGCGCCACGGCCTCAATGACTTTGCCAACATCATGCCGCTCTCGCTGGCGGTGGCCTTGAAAACCTGGAGTGATCAGGCGAGCCAACTGTTGCCGGCGAGTGTACTGACCGAATTGAATCCGCTGGTCGACAAGGCGAGCCAGGTGATCCGCGACAGTCAGAGCGAACTGGCCGAACGCTGGCTGGAGAGTGTCCACCAGTCACCGCGCCCGTTTGCCGGCAACCCGGAGATCCGCCGCAGCACCCTGATCCGCGATGCGCTCTGGCGTGGTCGCAAGTTCAGTGCCGAGATCCAGCGCGTGATCAAAGAGCGCACCGTATGGCTCTGCTACGACCGTATCAACCCGCTTGGCATTCTTAATCAGCCGGACGGTCCGATCCTGCTCTGCACTCTGTCCGAGCTGGATCCCAAGGTCTACGGCATTCCGTTCGACCATATCAAGAACGTGGAGCTGACCAACTTCAGCGCCACCCAGCCGAAGGATTTCAATATCCAGAAGCTGATCCGCGATCAGGGCTATCAGGATGTGAGCGGCCCGATCCGCTTCGTCGGCCGGATCGATGCCAACAGCCAGTCCCTGGTGGATAACCAGATCCCCGGCAACAATCCGCGCATGACCCGCTATGACAAGCGCAGCGTGGTGGTGGAGACCGAAGTGCAGGACACCCCGGAGTTTCGCAGCTGGTTGAACAATATCAGCGGTGAACTGGAGGTGCTGGCGCCGGAATCGCTGCGCAAGGCCTATCTCAATCCGGCCAACCGCTTGAGCTGATTAAGAAATTGCATGTGAAGAGTCGAGCCTGGTCTCGGCTCTTTTTTTGCTTTTTTTTTAAGCATATTTATTCAACTAATTTTTAAGTCTTAACGACAGGATTGAACCGTTTTCCTGCCCCGTTTTTGGGGGCGAATCCCGTGTAAGAGATCTGCCATAGCCACTGTAAGAGGCTGGCGCTTTGAACCGTACGCGAAGCCATGCCAGAATGATCGAGCTTTCCTGTGAAACTAATTAACTTGCTGATATTGAAGGGTTAGTTTTTAAGTTTGTTTTTTGAAATGGGAGCGGCATCAGATCTTTATCATCGGATGGCCCTTGTTCGGGGTGCGCATTTCCTTACTATGGGTCTCACAAGGACGGAGCTGGTCCGGCAGGATGCAGGGCAGCGCATAAAGATGGAATAGTCCGCAGGATGTGGACAAGGGACACCTCAGGATGAGCTCGATAATCAGGATGATTATCGTCACGGATGAATAAAGGAACACCGCGGGATGCGGCAGGACACTCTCGGGATGAGAGCAGAACGAATGGAGCCTCGTTCTTCAGGATGAACAGGACCTCGCCGGATGCGAGAGGAATACTTCAGGATGAAGTGAGATAACCCGGATGGTTATCTGTCAGGAAGACGCAAGGAACCCCACAGGACGTGGTAATGGACACCTCCAGGATGGAGACAGAGAAGCAGTTCAGGATGAATTGCCAGGCCAGGAACGCCGCAGGACATGCCAACGGATTGGAAAGGGGATATTCCAAAGGATTAGGATAACGTCAGGGATTGCAGGGAGCATTGCAGTTCTACGGACAGGACGACACGACTCTAGGGGACGGCTACCGCCGTCCCCTTTTCTTTTATGGTTTGTCCGAGAGATTGCCGCGCTGGGCGGCGTTGACGATCTCTTGCAGGCGCTGACGAATGTCGACCATGCCAAACACGCCAAATATCAGCACAGTGACAAACTCGGTCTTGGTGACCTCGAAGTAGCGTTTGCAAGCTGCCTTGATCATGCTGGCCTGCAGCCAGTGCAGCAGGGCGACGATCACGCCACAGACCGGCAGAAAGCCGTTGAGTTTGCCGGGCAGCGGGGCAATCAGGCTCATCAGCACGCCAAACCAGAAGAACAATATCAGCCCCATCGCCAACAGATTAAAGACCCGCTTCATTGTTTACCTCCCGTAGATAGAGTTGATAACAGACCTGACCTGCCTGCTTGTCCTTGAGTAGTTGCCAGCTGGCAGGCAGCGCCAGATCGGCCATCTCCTTCTCCCGCTCCAGATAGATGAGGGCGTCCGCTGCCAGCCAGCCGCGCTGCTCCAGCAGTTCGCACACTTGCGGCAGCAGCTCGCGGCGAAACGGCGGATCGAGGAATACCAGATCAAACGGCGTGGCCGGGCCTTGCAGCCAGCTCACAGCGTCTGACTGGATCACCTGACCCTGACTGCTGCCGAGGGCGGTCAGGTTCTTCTTGATCTGGTCGGCGGCCCCTTTGTCCATCTCGATCAGGGTCACCTGCTCGGCATAGCGCGACAGCGCCTCCAGCCCGAGTCCGCCGCTACCGGCAAACAGATCCAGGCAGCGGGTGCCGCGAATGTGGGGGGCCAGCCAGTTGAAGATGGTCTCCTTGACGCGATCCGTGGTGGGTCTGAGCCCCTCCACATCCTTGACCGGCAATTTGCGGCCTCGCCACTGGCCGCTGATGATTCTTACAAAGCCCGATTTTCCTTGCGGGGCGGGACTCTTGCTCGGGTTGCTACGGCTGGATTTCACTCTGGGCATCGCGTTTCATCGTCAGAAAATAAAGTGGTAGTATAAGGCGGTTCATTTTTATGCCGACCCGCCAAGGGACGGCTATCTTAGCAGTCAGCCTTTGATGTGAGTATTTTTAGATGGCAAAAGGTTTGTTTTCCTGGCTGGGTTTCGGCCGCAAGAAAGAAGAGGCTGAGGCTGTCCAACCACAGACACCCCAAGCCACCCCCGTTACCGTTGAGCCCGAGGTCACTGCTACCCCCGCTCCCGTTTCCGATATAACTGTTTCCGATAGTACGCCGGCTGTTGCCCCCGAAGTGCCTGCCAGCGCACAGAATCCCGTTTTGCAAGATGATTGCTGCCTGCCGACCGAGCTGGACGACCACGGCCCGCTGGTGGTGGAGGAGTGTGCCTCCGATCTGGAGCCGGTGATCGTCAACGAAGCGCTGATCGCCGAAGAGGAGCGTGCCGCTGACGCCGCTCGCACTGCCGCAGAGGCGCAAGCCGCTGAGGTCAAGGCAGCCGAAGAGGCTCGCATTGCTGCCGAAGCCCGCGCCGCAGAAGAGGCCCGCATCGCCGCCGAAGCTCGTGCTGCGGAAGAAGCTCGAATCGCTGCCGAAGCCCGCGCTGCGGAAGAAGCTCGCATTGCTGCCGAGGCCCGCGCTGCGGAAGAGGCTCGTATCGCCGCCGAGGCTCGCACCGCAGAAGAGGCTCGCATTGCTGCAGAAGCCCGCGCCGCGGAAGAATCTCGCATTGCCGCCGAAGCCCGCGCTGCGGAAGAGGCTCGAATCGCTGCCGAAGCCCGCGCTGCGGAAGAGGCGCGTGTTGCCGCCGAAGCTCGCGCTGCGGAGGAGGCTCGCATCGTTGCCGAAGCTCAGGCTGCGGAAGAAGCCCGTATCGCCAAAGAGGCCCAGCGAGCGGAAGATATGCGCCTGGTCGCCGCGATGGAGGCTGAGGCTGCTGCCTTGGTCGCTCTGCCGCTGGCCGCCAAGGTGGACGATGACACCCAGGACAAGCCGCAGCGGGAGGGCTTCTTTGCTCGCCTCAAGCGCAGTCTGGTGCGCACCAAGGAGAATATCGGATCCGGTTTCTTCGGCCTGTTCCGTGGCAAGAAGATCGATGATGAGCTGTTTGAAGAGCTGGAGACCCAGCTGTTGACAGCCGATCTCGGCGTCGACACCACCACCCGCATCATCGAGGGACTGGTGCAGCACGCGGATCGCAAGCAGTTGAAGGATGCCGAGGTGCTCTACGGTTTGCTTAAGCAGGACATGGGCGAGATGCTGGCCAAAGTCGAGCAGCCGCTGGTGATCGACACCAGCAAGAAGCCTTACGTGATCCTGATGGTCGGCGTTAATGGCGTCGGCAAGACCACCACCATCGGCAAGCTGGCCAAGCAGTTCCAGGCTGAAGGCAAGAGTGTGATGCTGGCAGCTGGCGATACCTTCCGCGCCGCTGCGGTCGAGCAGCTGCAGGTGTGGGGTCAGCGCAACAACATTCCGGTGATTGCCCAGCATACCGGTGCCGACTCCGCTTCCGTCATTTATGACGCCATCGAGGCTGCTCGTTCCCGCGGGGCTGATGTGCTGATCGCCGATACTGCCGGCCGCCTGCAGAACAAGAGCAACCTGATGGAGGAGCTCAAGAAGGTAGTGCGGGTGATGAAGAAGCTGGATGAAGAGGCACCCCACGAGATCATGTTGACTCTGGATGCTGGAACCGGCCAGAACGCCCTGAGCCAGGCCAAGCTGTTCAGCGAGGCGGTAGGCCTGACCGGCATCACCCTGACCAAGCTGGATGGCACGGCCAAAGGCGGTGTCATCTTCGCGGTGGCCGACAAGTTCCAGATCCCGATCCGCTATATCGGGGTGGGCGAGGGGATCGATGATTTGCGTCCCTTTGTCGCCAATGACTTTATCGAGGCCCTGTTTAGTCGCGATGAGTAAACACCCCATGCCCCGACTTCGGTCGGGGTTTGTCAATGTCAGGGAACCGTTATGATTCGTTTTGACAAGGTCAGCAAGGTATACAGCGGCGGTCATCAGGCGCTGCAGAAGGTCAGCTTTCACCTGCGCAAGGGAGAGATGGCCTTTCTGACCGGACACTCGGGAGCGGGCAAGAGTACCCTCCTCAAACTGATCAGCGTGATGGAGCGACCGACCGATGGTCGCGTCTTCTTTCATGGCGACGATGTCAGCCATATCCAGCGTAGCCAGATCCCCTATGTGCGCCGCCAGATCGGGATGATCTTCCAGGATCACCGGCTGTTGATGGATCGCACTGTGTTTGACAACGTGGCGCTGCCGCTGGTGATCGATGGCTACAGCCACGCCGATATCAACAAGCGCGTGGCGGCGGCGCTGGACAAGGTGGGGCTGCTAGGCAAGGAGCGTTACCAGCCGCGGATGCTCTCCGGTGGTGAACAGCAGCGGGTAGGAATCGCCCGTGCCATCGTCAACAAGCCGCCGCTGCTGCTGGCGGATGAACCGACCGGCAACCTGGACCCCCAGCTCTCCATGGATATCATGCGGCTATTTCAGGAGTTCAACAATTTTGGGGTCTCTGTACTGATTGCTACCCACGATCTGGGGCTGATCGCCCGCATGCGCTATCGCACTCTAACCCTCAAGGCGGGTCGCATGTATTCGGCCGGGGAGGAGCTCTGATGGCTATTGTTCGTCATAAACAACCACCGCTGCGTCGTCTGATGATGTACGGGGTTGACCACGTGCGGCAGGCGTTTGCCAGTCTCGGGGAGCTGTGGCGAAATCCGCTCGCCTCCCTGATGACGCTGGCGGTGCTCGGTGTCAGTCTGGCGTTGCCCTCCTGCTTCCACGTATTGTTGAAAAACGCCGAGGTGGTGGAGGGGAGCTGGCAGAACAGCTCCCAGATCTCCCTTTACCTACGCAAGGATCTGCCGGAGCAGAGCATTCTCGATCTGCAGCACAGGATCCTGCTTTATCCCGAGGTGGATTCGGTCACCTACCTGAGCCGTGACGATGCGTTGCGGGAGTTTCGCGAGATCTCCGGCTTCGGCGATGCTCTCGACTACCTCGACAGCAACCCGCTGCCGCCAGTGTTGAGCGTCATTCCGGATCCGCGCTGGCAGAATCCGGAAGGGGCCGCCGAGTTGCTCGGCAAGCTAAACAATGAGGATGGGGTCGAGCAGGGCAAGCTGGATCTGCAGTGGCTGACTCGCCTGCAGGGGATCATGAACCTGCTGCGCCACACCATTACCGGCATCGCGGTGCTGCTGCTCTCCGCCGTGCTGCTGATCGTCGGCAATACCCTGCGTCTCAACATCCTCAACCAGCGCTCAGAGATTGAGGTGCTCAAGCTGGTGGGGGCAACTGATGCCTTCATCCATCGCCCTTTCCTCTATACCGGCATCTGGTTCGGGGTGATTGGTGGCATGTTGGCCTGGTGGTTGACCGAGGTGATGGTAATCTGGAGCGAAGGGGTAGTTAAGGAGCTTGCGGGCTTGTATAACAGTAACTTCCGGTTGGTTGGCATGGGTCTGGTGGACGGGGTGAACCTGATCCTGCTGGGGGCTCTGCTGGGGCTGATCGCATCATGGTTTTCAGTTCATCGTCACATTCGCGATATAGAGCCATCCTGATTAATTTATTATCAAAGTAAATCGCTGGATTTTGAGAGGTGGATCAAGTAAAAGAAGGTCCGTTTCTGGCTTGACCCCCTTAGTCAGAGTATTCTGAATTAAATAAGATCTCTCGGATCTTTTATGGATCCACGGAACCTTCTGATTTATAAGCAGTCTATTAGGCTGAAGCATTTATACGAGTGTGGCCCCTCTGCCTTGCTCGTCAGACTTGGCAAGCATGTGAAGGTTGCGAGCTCCGCAACAATGGACTTAGCATGCTACTTTTCGGGGGTCCTTCATTGTGACCCCTTTTTTTTGACTGTTCATTCATGATTCATCCTGCAGGCATAAGATAAGCCGGTCTAAAGCTGGACATGTTCTTTGATAGACGCCGCAGAATGACATCAGGTCAGTAGACAGACCCAATCTGGGTGTTAGACTGATTCGATTGAAAAGTAAGAGGTAACAGATGGGAACTTCATTGCAGCGCACTATGGCTTTGATTCCGCAAGGTAGTTTGGAAGGCTATATCCAGGCAGTCAACTCGATTCCGGTGCTGAGCGCAGAGGAAGAGCGTGAGCTGGCTGAGCGTTTGCAGCAGGATGGCGACCTTGAGGCTGCTCGTCAGCTGGTCATGTCGCACCTGCGCTTTGTCGTTCATGTCGCCAAAAGTTATGCCGGTTACGGTCTGCCCCAGGCCGACCTGGTGCAGGAAGGCAACATCGGCCTGATGAAGGCGGTCAAGCGCTTCGACCCGAGTGTCGGCGTGCGCCTGGTCTCCTTTGCCGTGCACTGGATCAAGGCCGAAATCCACGAATATGTTCTGCGCAACTGGCGCATGGTCAAGGTGGCGACCACCAAGGCCCAGCGCAAGCTCTTCTTCAACCTGCGCAAATCCAAAAAACGTCTGGGCTGGCTGAACCACGAAGAGGTTCAGGCAGTGGCGGCCGATCTAGGCGTTTCTGCCGCTGACGTGACCGAGATGGAAGCGCGCATGAGCAACTATGATCAAGCCTTCGACTTGGTCGGTGATGATGACGAAGAGGGTGGTTTCGCACCGGTCCACTATCTGGAGGACAAATCCTCCGATCTGGCTGCGACCATCGAGAACGACAACTGGGACGACCATGCGACCCGTCGCCTGAGCTCGGCTCTGGCTACTTTGGACGAGCGCAGCCAGCACATCATCCGAGCCCGCTGGCTCGACGATGAGAGCAAGACCACTCTGCAGGAGCTGGCCGATACCTACGGCGTTTCTGCCGAGCGAGTGCGCCAGCTTGAGAAGAATGCGCTCAAGAAGCTGAAAGATGCCATGGAAGCCTGATGCTTCCTCTCATAAAAACAGGGCCTAATGGCCCTGTTTTTGTTTTGCAGGGGGCTGGTCGGCCTTGCCTTGGTTACCCTTGTGTATGGTATGTTGCCGCCACTGCCACTGTAGGGAGAGCAGATAGTGAAACTGTTGAACGACCTGTTTACCAACAACCGCGAGTGGGCGGAGCAGATCAAGGCCGAGGATCCCGAATTCTTTGCTACCCTCTCTGCCCAGCAGGCCCCCGAATACCTCTGGATTGGCTGCTCCGACAGCCGGGTCCCTGCCAACCAGCTGATGGGGTTGCTGCCGGGGGATGTGTTTGTCCACCGCAACGTCGCCAACCTGGTGGTACACACCGACTTCAACTGCCTCTCGGTGCTGCAATATGCGGTCGAGGTGCTCAAGGTGAAGCACATCATCGTCTGCGGCCACTACGGCTGCGGCGGCGTCAAGGCGGCGATGCAGAACCAAGAGCTGGGGCTCATCGACAACTGGCTGCGCAACATCAAGGATGTCTACTTCAAGTATCGCGAGCAGCTGGATGCCATCGAGGATGAGCACGAGCGCTTCGACTACCTGTGCGAGCTGAACGTGGCCGAGCAGGTCGCCAACGTCTGCCACACCACCATCATCCAGAATGCCTGGCGCAAGGGGCAGGAGCTGGCGGTACACGGCTGGATCTACGGCATCAAGGACGGTCTGCTGCATGACCTTGATCTTTGTATCAGCGGGCCGGATCAGATCCCCGACGTCTACCGCGCCTGGCCGGATATGCGTCCGCCCCACCGCCGTCGCTGAGGAGCATCCCGTTGGCACCGGCCCTCTATATGCAAATCAAGCAGCACATCCTGGACGGGATCCGCGAACGCCACTATCAGGCGGGCGACCGGATCCCGACCGAGGCCGCCCTGTGCGAGCAGTTCGCCGTGAGCCGGATGACGGTCAACAAGGCGCTGCGCGAACTGGTGGCCGAGGGGTGGCTGGTGCGCACCGCCGGTTCCGGCAGCTTCGTGGCGGACAGGCGCACCGAGTCGTCGCTGCTGGCCATTCGCAACATCGCCGACGAGATCGCCGAACGGGGCAGCGAGTACAGCGGCCGGGTGATCCGGCTGCAACGCCAGGCTGCCGACGAGAAGGTGGCGGTGCAGCTGGGCTTGCGGGTCGGCGCTCCCATCTTCCACAGTCTCATCGTCCATCAGGCCGATGGCGAGCCGCTGCAGCTGGAAGAGCGCTTCGTCGATGCCGAGCGGTTGCCACAGTACGGTGAGCAGGACTTTGCCAGCCAGACCCCCAACCGCTATCTGATGGAGGTCTGCCCCCTCTCCGAGATGGAGCACGTGGTAGAGGCGGTGCTGCCGAGCGCCGGCGAGGCCGGCTTGTTGCAGGTGCGGGTCGACACCCCCTGCCTGCTGTTGCATCGGCGTACCTGGTCCGACGGTTATCTGGTCTCCTATGCCCGTTTGCTGTCGCCTGGCTCCCGTTACAAGTTGAGCTCCAAGACCAGCCTTAGTTAATTGTATATACATATCATTTTTGAAAAAGCCCGCCTCTGGCGGGCTTTTTTGTGTTTAAGCTCTAATGAACACGATGTTATCAAGATGTGAACTTGATCCTTTCTTTCCCGTCAGAGATCGGATATAAGTTAATGTATATACATTTAGAGGTCGGTATGAACAAGGAACTGTTGAACTACGAGAGGGTCTGGCTCAACGTGACACCCGCCACCCTGCGCTCCGATCTGGTCGACTACGGTCTGCTGGAGCCCCATGCCCTCGGCGTTCACGAGGGGCGGATCCACGCCCTGGTGCCGATGCAGGATCTCAAGGGCCCCTATCCCGCCCATTGGCAGGATATGAAGGGCAAGCTGGTCACTCCCGGCCTCATCGATTGCCACACTCACCTCATCTTCGCCGGCAGCCGCGCCGAAGAGTTCGAACTGCGCCAGAAGGGGGTGCCCTATGCGGAGATCGCCCGCAAGGGCGGCGGCATCATCAGCACGGTACGCGCCACCCGTGCCGCCAGCGAGGATCAGCTGTTCGAGCTGGCGCTGCCGAGGGTGAAATCCCTGATCCGGGAAGGGGTCACCACGGTGGAGATCAAGTCCGGTTACGGCCTCACCCTGGAAGACGAGCTCAAGATGCTGCGGGTCGCCCGCCGACTGGGGGAGGTGCTGCCGATCCGGGTCAAGACCACCCTGCTGGCAGCTCATGCGGTGCCGCCGGAGTATCGCGACGATCCCGACTCCTGGGTCGAGACCATCTGTCAGGAGATCATCCCGGCCGCCGCCGATGCGGGCCTGGCCGATGCGGTGGACGTTTTCTGTGAACACATCGGTTTTTCGTTGGCCCAGACCGAGCAGGTCTATCTGGCGGCGGATCAATACGGTCTGGCGGTGAAAGGGCACATGGATCAGCTCTCCAACCTGGGCGGCAGCACGCTGGCCGCCAACTTCGGCGCCCTCTCGGTAGATCACCTGGAGTACCTGGATCCGGAAGGGATCCAGGCGCTGGCCCATCGCGGCGTGGTCGCTACCCTGCTGCCCACCGCCTTCTACTTCCTCAAGGAGACCAAGCTGCCGCCGGTCGCCGCGCTGCGCAAGGCGGGGGTGCCGATGGCGGTCTCCTCCGACATCAACCCCGGCACGGCCCCCATCGTCTCGCTGCGGATGGCCATGAACATGGCTTGCACCCTGTTCGGCCTCACCCCGGTGGAGGCCATGGCCGGGGTGACCCGCCACGCCGCCCGGGCACTTGGCGAGCAGGAGCTGCTGGGACAGCTCAGGGTCGGCATGCTGGCGGACTTTCTGGTCTGGAACTGCGGCCATCCGGCCGAGCTCAGCTACCTCATCGGCGTCGATCAGCTGGTGAGCCGGGTGGTCAACGGCGAGGAGACGCTCCATGGATAAGTTCAACCCGGTCGACATGTCGGTCTGGCAGGGGCGCCAGGATCCGGAAGATGGCGAGCTGGCCCTGCGCTGGCACGACAAGGTACAACCCTGGCCACAAGCCGGCAGCGCCGCCCCGGGCGTAGCCTTGGTGGGCTTTGCCTGTGACGAGGGGGTGCGCCGCAACAAGGGGCGGGTAGGGGCCGCCGGTGCGCCGCTGGCGGTGCGCAAGCTGCTGGCCAACAGCGCCTGGCATCTGAGCCGACCCGTCTATGACAGCGGTGACGTGAACTGCGAGGATGGGGATCTCGATGCCGCCCACGGCCGTCTGGCCGAACGGGTGGCCCGCTTGCTGGACGAGGGGCACTTCCCGCTGGTATTGGGCGGTGGCCACGAGGTGGCCTTTGGCAGCTGGAGCGGCCTCAATCGTCATCTGGCTGGCCGTGGCCGGGTCGGCATTATCAACTTCGATGCCCACTTCGACCTGCGCATGAAGCTGGAGCAGGCGAGCTCCGGCACTCCCTTCTTCCAGATTGCCGAGCAGTGCGCCGCCCAGGGCACGCCCTTTACCTACGCCTGCCTCGGGGTGGCCGAGACCGCCAATACCCGGGCGCTGTTCGCGCGCGCCGAGGCGCTGGGAGTTTGGCACGTGCTGGACGAGGCGATGACGCCGGCCGAGCTACCGGTCTTGCTCAGCGGGCTGGATGCCTTCATCGCCCGCTGCGATCACCTCTATCTGACCATCGATCTCGACGTGCTGCCGGCAGTCGTGATGCCGGGAGTGAGCGCCCCCGCCGCCCGCGGCGTGGAGCTGGCGGTCATCGAACCCCTGATTGCCCATATCCGGGCCAGCGGCAAGCTGCTGCTCGCCGATCTGGCCGAATACAACCCGAGTCTGGATCAGGACAACCGCAGTGCCCGTGTGGCCGCGCGGCTGGTTCATCTGTTGACCCGTTAACCCTTTGGCCGCAGGTCGCCAAAGGCACCCTATTGATACAACAAGGAGTGTGTATGTCTGTGCAACAGCAGGATCCCCGTCATGATCCGAACCGCGTGATCCGTGCCCCGCGCGGCACCACGCTGACCGCCAAGAGCTGGCTCACCGAAGCGCCGCTGCGGATGCTGATGAACAACCTGGATCCCGAGGTGGCCGAGCATCCCCAGTCGCTGGTGGTGTATGGCGGCATCGGCCGCGCCGCCCGCAACTGGGCCTGCTTCGACAAGATCGTCGAGGTGTTGACCCGGCTGGAGGAGGATCAGACTCTGCTGGTGCAGTCCGGCAAGCCGGTCGGGGTGTTCCAGACCCACAAGGACGCACCGCGGGTGCTGATCGCCAACTCCAACCTGGTGCCGCACTGGGCCAACTGGGAGCACTTCAACGAGCTCGATAAAAAGGGCCTGATGATGTACGGCCAGATGACCGCCGGCTCCTGGATCTACATAGGTACTCAGGGGATCGTGCAGGGCACCTACGAAACCTTCTTCGCGGTGGCCAACCAGCACTTCAACGGCGAGCCCAAGGGGCGCTGGATCCTGACCGGCGGTCTGGGTGGCATGGGTGGCGCCCAGCCGCTGGCCGCTACCATGGCCGGCTTCTCGATGATCGCGGTGGAGTGCGACGAGACCCGCATCGATTTTCGTCTGCGTACCCGCTACGTGGACAAGAAGGCCCACAGCCTGGATGAGGCGCTGGCCATGATCGAAGAGGCCAAGCAGAGCGGCAGCGCCGTCTCCGTCGGCCTGCTCGGCAACGCCGCCGATGTGTTCGCCGAGCTGGTGGCCCGTGGCATCACCCCGGACGTGGTGACCGACCAGACCTCGGCTCATGACCCGGTGCACGGCTACCTGCCGCAGGGCTGGAGCGTGGCCCAGTGGCGCGCGCTGCAAAAATCCGCGCCCCAGGAAGTGAACCAGGCCGCTCGCCACTCCATGGCCCGTCAGGTCGAAGCCATGCTGACCCTGCAAGCCCGCGGTGCGGCCACGCTGGATTATGGCAACAACATTCGCCAGATGGCGCTGGAGGAGGGGGTGAAAAACGCCTTCGACTTCCCCGGCTTCGTCCCGGCCTACATTCGCCCGCTGTTCTGCGAGGGCATTGGCCCGTTCCGCTGGGTGGCGCTCTCCGGCGATCCGGAAGACATCTACAAGACCGACCAGAAGGTGAAGGAGTTGATCCCCGATGATCCTCACCTGCACAACTGGCTCGACATGGCTCGCGAGCGCATCGCCTTCCAGGGCCTGCCGGCGCGGATCTGCTGGGTCGGGGTCAAGGATCGGGTACGCCTCGGCCTGGCCTTCAACGAGATGGTCAAGAATGGCGAGCTGAAAGCCCCCATCGTCATCGGCCGCGATCACCTGGATTCCGGCTCGGTGGCGAGCCCGAACCGCGAGACCGAGTCGATGATGGATGGCTCCGATGCCGTCTCCGACTGGCCGCTGCTCAACGCCCTGCTCAACACTGCCAGCGGCGCGACCTGGGTCTCCCTGCACCACGGCGGCGGGGTCGGCATGGGCTTCTCCCAGCACTCCGGCGTGGTGATCGTCTGTGATGGCTCCAATGATGCCGCCAAGCGGGTCGGTCGGGTGCTGCGCAACGACCCGGCCACCGGGGTGATGCGTCACGCCGATGCCGGCTACGAGATTGCCATCAACTGCGCCCACGAGGCGAAACTGGATCTGCCGATGATTGACGGCGCCAACGGTGTCAAAGGAAAGGTGTAACACCATGTTTGAATTGACTATTACCCCGGGCGAGCTGGATCTTGCCACCCTGCGTCGCGTCAGCCGCGAGCCGGTACACATTTCACTGGATCCCGTCGCTCTGGCGGGGATCCACGCCTCCGCCGCCGTAGTCACCAAGGTGATCGAGCAAAACCGGGTGGTGTACGGCATCAACACCGGCTTTGGCTTGCTGGCCAACACCCGCATTCCGGTGGAGCAGCTGGACGAGTTGCAGCGCTCCATCGTGCTCTCTCATGCGGCAGGGATTGGCGAGTACATGAATGACGCCACCGTGCGGCTGATGATGGTGCTCAAGCTCAACTCGCTGGCGCGCGGCTTCTCCGGCATCCGGCTGGCGGTGCTTGAGGCCCTGATGACCCTCATCAACGCCGAAGTCTATCCGGTGGTACCGAAGAAGGGCTCCGTCGGTGCCTCCGGCGATCTGGCGCCGCTGGCTCATATGAGCTGTCTGCTGATCGGTGAAGGCAAGGCTCGCCACAAGGGCGAGCTGATCGACGCCGCCACTGCCCTGAAGATTGCCGGGCTGGAGCCCATCGCGCTAGCACCGAAAGAGGGGCTGGCGCTGCTCAACGGCACTCAGGCGAGCACCGCCTTCGCGCTGGAAGGGCTGTTCCACGCCGAGGATCTGTTTGCTGGTGCCATCACCATCGGCGCCATGAGCGTGGAGGCCGCCCTTGGCAGCCGCCGGCCGTTCGATGCCCGCATCCACGCGGTGCGCGGTCAGCGCGGCCAGATCGACACGGCCGCCTGCTACCGTCACCTGCTGGTGGATGGCAGCGAGATCGGCATGTCTCATCACAACTGCGAGAAAGTGCAGGATCCCTACTCCCTGCGCTGCCAGCCACAGGTGATGGGCGCCTGTCTGACCCAGATCCGCCAGGCAGCCGAGGTGCTGGTGTGCGAGGCCAACGCGGTCTCCGACAACCCGCTGGTGTTTGCCGAGGATGAAGACATCCTCTCCGGCGGCAACTTCCACGCAGAACCCGTGGCCTTCGCCGCCGACAACCTGGCGCTGGCCATCGCCGAGATCGGGTCACTGTCCGAGCGGCGCATGGCGCTGCTGATCGACTCGCGGATGTCCGGTCTGCCGGCGTTTCTGGTCAACAACGGCGGCGTCAACTCCGGCTTTATGATCGCTCAGGTCACCTCGGCGGCGCTCGCCTCCGAGAACAAGACGCTGGCCCATCCGGCCTCGGTGGACAGCCTGCCCACCTCCGCCAATCAGGAGGATCACGTCTCCATGGCCACCTTCGCCGGCCGTCGACTGGCGGACATGGCCGAGAACACCCGTGGCATTCTGGCGGTGGAACTGCTGGCGGCAGCGCAAGGGCTGGATTTTCGTGCTCCCCTGCGCAGCACCGAGCTCATCGAGCTGGCCAAGGGCCGGCTGCGGGAAGAGGTCAGCTTCTACGACAAGGACAGGTACTTCGCGCCGGACATCGAGGCGGCCGCCGCGCTGCTGGGCCGTGCCAGCTACAACGACCTGCTCCCGACCGGGGTGCTGCCGAGCCTCTAGGTGGCCATCCAGCCCATAACAAAAGACCGCCCAATCGGGCGGTCTTTGCGTTTCTGGTGTTGGTTGAACGCGGTTATTCGTGTTCGAACATCAGGAACAGATAGACCACGAACAGCACCAGGTGAGTGGCTCCGTGGAGCACATTGGTGCGGCCGCTGCTGAAGGTCACCTTGCACACCATCAAGGTCGTGACCAGCAGTACCATATCGGCGGGGGAGAGACCGAGGCGCACCTCCTGACCGAGCATGGAGCCGATAAAGAGCACGGCAGGCACGGTGAGGGCGATGGTGGCCAGCACAGAGCCGAAGTAAAGGTTCATGGCCCGCTGCAGCTGATTATTGAAGGCCGCCTTGATGGCGCCGACTGCTTCGGGTGCCAGCACGATACAGGCGACGATAAAGCCGCCCAGTGCTGGCGGAGCTGCCAGCACCTTGACCCCGTGGTTGATGGGGATGGCCAGGGTCTTGGCCAGCAGGATCACCACCAGCAGATAGGCGAGCAGCAACAGGGTGTGATAGAGGTTGCTCTGTAGCGGGCCGTGGTGCTCTTCGTAATCCTCATGATCGCTGTCGATGAAGAAGTGGCTGTGGCTGCGGGTCTGGATCAGCAGAAAGACCCCGTAGAGCAAGATCGAGATGATGATCAGCATCCATGACATCGGGTTAGACATGCTGCCGACCGTGCCGCCCCGGGTGAAGTTCGGCAGCACCAGACAGAGCAGGGCCAGCGGAATGATGGCCACCAGATAGGATTTGACCCCGTCCAGATTGAAGCTCTGGGTGTGGTAGCGCCAGCCGCCGAACAGCAGGGTGAAGCCCACCAGGCCGGTACTTACCAGCATCACCACCGCAAACATGGTGTCACGGGCCATGGTGGGGTTGGGCTCGCCGGTCAGCATCACCGAGGAGATCATCACCACTTCCAGCGAGATGACCGACAGGGTCAGGATCAGGGTGCCGAAGGGCTCGCCAAGCTTGATGGCGAGGGCATCCGAGTGGCGCACCACCGAAAAGATGGCCCAGGTGACGATAGCAAGCAGCATCGCCGAGACAGGAAGATAAATCCCGAGCGGAGTGGTCTCTGTCAGCAGGTCGCTGCCGAGCGTCTTGAAAAAGAGCAGGGTGAGCAGGCCAACGGGCAGGGCAATCTCTTGCCGGATAAATGTCGTCATAGGCAATGGTTCTCATCTCGGGGCGGCACTGGCCGACGGGGATTGATGGGAGGCACGCGTAAAGGTGCTCACGGTAGCCGAATGCTTATGATAAGCGCTCCATCCGGCCAGGGGCAGATCATTTTGTTTCTGAATGTAAACAGGTGGTTGAAGGCGATCAGCCTAGTGGCTCCAGAGGCTGCGTCAGTGCCAGCCAGCCTCTGTGGAAAAGGGAGCAAGCGGGTCAGTTGGGACGAGCTCTGCCGGACCTGTCTTGTGTAATATCAGTGTCAGCTCTCCTGCGAATATTGTGGGGGCCACGTTTGTTGCCAGATGGCAAGATCTGCCAGCGCCATTGGTCTGCCAAAGACGTAACCCTGGATCAGACAGACGCCGCGTTGTCGTAAATACTCAACCTGTTCCCGCGTATCAACCCCTTCTGCAATCATCTCCATGCCTGATTCCAGACCAAATGTGATGATGGCATCCAGCACACTGCGTTTGAGGTCGTTGGTGCCTATGGTGTCGACAAACATCTTGTCAATCTTGATTTGGCGAATGCCCAGCCGTTGCAAATAGGCAAACCCCCCGTAACCGGTGCCAAAGTCGTCCAGTTTGAAGTGATATCCCATTTGTTGCAGCAGGGTGATCTCGTCGGTGGCACTCTGAATATCGATGATCGGCTTGCGTTCAGTCAGCTCGAAGGTAAGGCGCTCGGGCGACGGATTGTGGTGTTCGCTCAACATGTTGCGCAGCAAGGGTTGTTCGATATGTGCGGCGACCAGGTTGACGCTGATCCACTGCTCTGGCGCCAACTGCGGCAGATCCGTGATCACTTGTTCCAACAACTGTCTGGTAATCGGCAGGATCAGTCCCTGATCTTCCGCATATTCGATAAAGGCGCTCGGGGGGATCAGCTCGTGTCCCCGTTGCCAGCGCAACAGAGCCTCAAAACCGGCCACCTGCCAGGTACGAATATCTACGATGGGTTGATAGAAGGGAATGAACTCCTGGCGCACCACTCCGGCCTGCAATAGCCCCTTGAGCGAGCGGCGATAGTTTCGCAGCGACCAATAGGCGGTCACCAGCAGTCCGCTCAGGATAGCACCGCACCAGAGTGCGATGCGTCTGACTTGCTCGCGAGCAAATTGATCGAGTGCGGAACCTGCCCAGATGGTTTGTCGGGTGAGTTTGTCCTGATCGAAGAAGCTCAGACTGCGGCTGCCTTCTTCGAGCTTGATTGCCTGGTTACCGCGCGGGAAGCGGGGGGTCATTGCCACGGGATCCCGCTGACTGAACTCCAGATAGAAACAGCCACTGCAGGGGAGTTGCAGCAGATCGTGGCTCCAGCTGTTATCGAGCACCCAGTAGGCAATGTTGCCGCCGCTTTGGTAGTAGGCAACCATCTCCTGCTCAGTATTGAAGCTGGCTGTTGTGGCGGTCAGTCCCAGTTTATCGGGAAGCTTTCCCTCCTGGTTGACATTTTTGATGAGCGAAATGCCTATACCCAGGCTTGAGCAGCTTTTCCCTGATGCCAGTTCCAACCCCTGCAGACGAATATGGGTGCTGTAAAAACGGGGATCCCGCAGCAACGCCATGTCGTTGGCACCACAATCGAAATCAAACTGTGCCAATTGCTCGTTCATGGCCTTGTCCAGGGTGTGATGGCGTATCGCCATGGCACGCTTTATCTCGGCCACCTTCTGCTCCATCAGGTGGTTGGCCATTGGTCTGGTAAGCCAGATGCCGACGGACTGGCTTGCCAGAATGGGCAAGACACATAGAAGAACAGTGATCCAGAGGGGGGAGATGCGTAACAAGGTAGTCCTGCCTGTTTCACGAGACACAGATGGGTCACGCCATCATAGTGCATTAGCACAATCAATTTGAGTCCGATATGTCACACTTATTGATTGATTTTTTAACTAATTGGTTTTAATCGATTTTTTAATTTCTTTTTAAAAGAGGCAATCGTTGACCTGTCATAAATGACAATTGCCCAACTTATCCGAACTGCTTTAGAGTACCCCTGCGGTTTGACTCACCGTGTGTTCAATACTCCTGTATCTGTTTTTTGTCAGTAGCACAGAGTGTTAGTTTTGATATGAGTGTTCCTTTTGGTCCCTTTTGAGGGACCATTTTTCTGTCTGCTATCTTCCCCTGCTCCACCTGTGTACCTTCCTTGGTATTCCCTCTCTGCTTTGGGTATGCTGCCTCGCTTAAATTACAGAAGCGGGATCCCCGTCCATAGTGATGGCTACAGTGCCACTGCTACCATGAACTCCAATGGATGATGCCGGGCATACGGAAAGGCACATGAAACTTACAACACATCTTGTCTCGTTTATTACCTTGTGCGTGATCGCTGCCATGGCGACCGTGCTGATTGGCGGGGTGTTCAGCTTTCGTGAGCTGGGCATGGAGTTGCAGCAAAAGAAGGTTGATGCGCTGGTCGAAGTGATCGACAAGCAGCTCGATGTTGCTCACGGCATGGAGGATATGAGCCGCTGGCTGCCCACCTTGCTGCGGGCGGCTCATGTGGTGGAGCTGGAGGTGCGCCAGAACGACCAGCGGGTCTACTGGTTCCGTGATGTACAACGTCCGGTTAATGAACCGCTGCTGGTGCCATACAGCCATCTACTGCCCCATCAGGCGGGCATGCAGGCCAACTTCAAGCTGGAGCGTCCTTTCAAGGAGGCAGAGTACTCCATCAAGGCGATGTCGGGCATCTCGTTCGGTATCTTTATCGTGGTGTTCGGTCTCTGGTACTCCATCCGCTGGTTGCGCCAGCAGTTGCGCGGGGCCGAGCTGCTGGGCATACGCGCCCAGCTGATCCTCGATGACAAACTGGTCAAACTGAGCCATGACCCCGCCGAAGAGTGGCCGGTTGCCGCCAGCCAGGCACTTGACCATCTGCTGGCTGAGCTGGCGGATGCTCGCAAGGAGCGCAGCCGCTTCGATAACTTCATTCGCAGCAACGCCTTCGTCGACAAGATGACTGGTATTGGCAATCGCCTCTTCTTCGATAACCGGCTCGAGAGCGCCATCATGGAGGCGAGCGTCATGAGTGGCGGTGTCTTGCTGATTGAACTCGCCTGCCTGGAAGAGCTGGAAGCTGACCAGTTCGAGCTGCAGGGACACGATCTGCTGCTGGAGGCGAGTGCCGTGATCAGTGCTTTTGTGCGCAAGCATAATGGCGCCTTGCAGGCTCGTTATGCTGGGCATGTCTTTGCGGTGTTGTTGCCCAATATGTCGGAGAGCGAGATGGTGGACAGTGCCAGCCAGTTGCTCAAGAGCCTGCAACGGCTGCACTGGCCGCAGCAGGTCAATCCGGAGACGGCCATCTACATCGGTGCTGTTTGCTACCAGGCGCAAGACACCCTGCTCAAGGTGCAGGAGGAGGCAGAGCTGGCCCTCAAGAGTGCCCGTCTACAGGGGCACAATGGCTGGTTTCTCTATGAGAAGCAGCTGGACGAGGAGCAGAGCAGCAAGGGGACGGTGCGCTGGCGTACCCTCATCAGTCGCCGTCTTGAAGAACAGGGCATCGATTTTTATACCCAACCGGTCCAGCAGGATCGGGATCAGGTGGTGCTGCAACAGGATCTGCTTACCTATATCCACGATGAGCAGGGGCGGGAACTGCAAGCTGGGATCTTCATGCCAATGGCGGAGAAGGTGGGGCTATTGCTGCAACTGGATCGGCTGGTGGCGGAGCAAACGTTGGTGTTGCTGCGCCAGCGTTCCGAGCAGAGCTGTCCCATCAGTCTGACCCTGAGCGCCCAGAGCCTGCTCAACCGCGAGTTCCAGCGCTGGCTCTTCTTCGCCTTGTTCCAGTTGCCGCGCAGCACCAACGAGCGGTTGATCCTGCAACTCTCCGAATCCCAGGTGACCCGCCACTTCGAAGCACTCAAGCGGCCGCTGCGCTCCCTGCGCATGCTGGGCTGCCAGCTGGCCATCGATCATGCTGGCCAGGATGTGGTGAGCACCCAGTACATCAAGGAGTTCGAGATCAACTTCCTCAAGTTGCACCCCAGCCTGGTGCGGGAGATACACGCCCGACAGGTCAACCAGATGGCGGTCCGCAGTCTGGTAGGAGGCTGCGCCAATACCCGTACCCGGGTGCTGGCGGTGGGGGTAGAGAGTGGCGATGAGTGGAAGATGCTGCGCCACCTCGGGGTGCATGCCGGGCAGGGGCCCTGGTTTGCCGAGCCACGCCGGTTGGTGCTGGAGCCGGCTGGTGATTGAGATAAATGAGAGAGGGTCGTCGTGGGGCGACCCTCTCTCGTTTGCGGTTGCCGTCAGGCGGGGCTCACAGTCGCCCTTGTTCCCGCAGTCCGGCCAATCCCTGCATGCCGCCGGTATGGATAAAGACGATTTTGCTGCCAGGAGCGATGCGGCCCGCAGCAAGCTCGCGAAACAGTCCCCACATCGCCTTGCCGCTGTATATCGGCTCCAGAGGCAGACCTGTTTCGGCGCTGAAATCTTGAACCCACTGCCAGAGGGCCGGGCTGAATTTGGCGTAGCCACCATCGTGGTGATCGAGCGCGATCCGCCAACCGGGAATGCTGGCTGCCGCAGGATGGAGGCGACACACCTCGTCAGCGATAAAGCCGCCCCCCTTCAGTACCGCAATGGCGAGGATCTGCTCCCGATCCCGTTTGCCGGCGATCAGGCCCGCCAGAGTGCCGCCGCTGGCGCAGGGCAGTACCCAGAGATCCGGCGAGAAGGGCACTTCGCCGACCAGTTCCGCCACCCCGGGGATGGCCAGCGGGCTGCTACCCCCTTCCGGCACGATCAGGGTATCGGGTGCATCGAATTGGGCCAGCCAGTCGGGATCCTGCCGTCGCCGGTAACTCTGGCGGTCGACAAAAACGAGATCCATGCCCCAGCGCCGGGCATCCCTCAGGGTAGAGTTACTGACGGCGTCATATTCGCCCCGTATGATACCGGTAGTACGAAGACCAGATTGGCACCCCGCTGCCGCCAGCGCGTGGATATGGTTGGAGTAGGCGCCGCCAAACGAGAGCAGATGCTGTTTGCCGTGCTCTTTGGCATGCAGCAGGTGGTACTTGAGCTTGCGCCACTTGTTGCCGGAGATGGCCGGATGGATCAGATCATCCCGCTTGCACCACAGCTCCACACCATAGCGGGTCAGCAACGGATGGTGGAGGCGTTGCAGGGGGGAAGGGAGGATGGCTTGACCCTCTGACTCGGCGGAAAGGCTGGCTTGCAATGGTGAGTCCGTCTTTTAATATGGAGGCTAATCTGCTGTTTATGTTAATATTTCATACATTTAATCACTATTGATGGGCGGGCTTACATGAAACAACTGTTCAGACGGTCGACGCCAAGCCGCCAGGTCGGGCTCTTGCTGGCCAATGACAGGATCATGCTGGCTGCGGTGGGCAATCCCCCCATCTTCGCGACGCGCACCATCAACGGCCCACAGGAGTGGGCAGTGGCCATGAACGAGCTGTTCAGCCGTCATGGACTGGCCAAGTCTAAAGTGCGGGTGGCCCTCGCCGCCAGCCTTTATCAACAGATCCAGATCGACAAGCCTGCCGTGCCTGACGCCGAGATGGCGGGGGCGCTCCCTTGGGCCATCAAGGATTATGTCAGCGAACCCGTGCTGCAACTGGCGATGGATTATGTGGACTTGCCCACCCCGCCGGCCGGTCGTCCTCGCATCAATGTGATTTGCCTGCCCAAGAGCCGGGTGCAACAGCTGGCCGATGCCATCAACGGCATCGCCACCCTGCAATCCATCATCAGCGACGAATTGGCGCTCACCTCTCTCTATGACGCTGACGAGACGGTGCGCATGCTGCTGTGGCAGCCCAAGGGGCAGGATCTGCAACTGCTGGTCTTCCATCAGGGCGGGCTCTGCTTCTCCCGCCAGCTGCGCGGTTTCATCAGCCTGACTGGCGAACATGAGCCGGACAGCATGCTGCTCGATTCACTGGCGCTGGAGATCCAGCGCTCCCTCGACTATCTGGCGGGCCAGCTGAAATTGCCCGAGCTGGGGCAGATGCAGTTTGCCGTCGCCTCGCCCTTTATCGGTACCCTGGTGCGTCACATGGAGCAGACCTTCGGCTTTGCCGTCTCCGCCATGGCCAACAAGGCGGTGCTGGCTGGCGTCGAATACCTTTCTGCCTATGCCGCCGCCATCGGGGAGGATGCGTGATGAAACGTCAGATAAACCTCTATGGCGCCGAGTTTCGCCCCAAGCGGCAGTGGGCCAGCCTCAATCAGATGGCGCTGGTATGGGGCTTTGCACTGCTGCTGATCCTGTTGACGGGGGGGGGTTACAGCTGGCAGCAGCAGCAGGTCAGCCGGGCGCTGGCGCAGCGCTCTGCCGAGCTGGAACTCAAGCGCAGCGAGGCGCAGCGGCTCGATGCCGAGCTGGCGCGCCATCAGGCAGATCCCCGGCTGCAACAGCAACTGGTCAACAAGCAGGATGAGCTGACGGCCAAGCAGGGGCTGATGCGCCAGCTGGGCAGCCTGACCCTGCAAAAATCCCAGGGCTATGCCAGCGTGATGGCGGATCTCTCCCGCATTCGCAACAGCAACCTCTCGTTGCAGCGCATCGAGATCAACGAAGGGCGGATCAACCTCTCCGGCTTTGCCGGACGCAGTCAGGATGTACCGGCCTGGGTCAACCGCTTCAAGCAGACCCCGAGTCTGGTGGGCAAGGAGTTTGGTGAACTGACCCTCAGCCGTGACAAGGAAGGTCGTTTGACCTTCCAGTTGAGCGGCATCGCGCGGGAGAAACCCTGATGAACCTGAAAGCACAATGGCAGGCATGGGGCCAGCGTATCGCCGTGTTGAGCCAGCGGGAGCGGGTGTTGATCCTGCTGACTGGTCTGGTGCTGCTGGGCGCGGCCGGACTCTACGGCTGGCTCGATGGCGCCGATACCCGCCTGCAGCAGGATCGCATGGCCCTGAGCGCCGCCGAGGGCGACCTCGAGATCATGGAGCTGGAAAACCTCGGCAAACAGGCCCGGCTCAAGCGGGATCCCAATCAGGGCGTTCGCGACCAGCTGGCGCAGGTCGAAACGGATCTGGCCCGTATCGACGATGAGCTGAAGGCACAGACCGTCGATCTGATCCCGGCGCACGAGATGCCGCTGGTGCTGGAGGCGCTGCTCTCCCGCTCCGCCAACCTTCACATGCTGGCGCTCAGTTCGCTGGAGCCGACCCCGCTGATGGCGGGAGAGCAGAAGGTCAATCTCTACAAGCATGGTATCCGGCTTCAGCTTGAAGGCGGCTATTTCGATGTGTATCAATATCTTAAAGCGCTGGAAGCCTTGCCGCGCCACTTCTACTGGAAGCAGTTCGACTATCAGGTCAAAGCCTATCCCGGCGCGGTGGTGGAGATGGAGATCTACACCCTGAGTACCAGCAAGGAGTTTATCCGTGGCTAGAGTGTTTGCGTTGTGCTGTTGCCTGTTCAGCTTGCTGGTTCAGGCGGGGCAGGTCGAGGTATTGCAGGATCCCACTGCGCCGCTGGCGGATGTGGCGGTTGGCGCCCGTGCGACCGGCGAGAGCAGCGCCGGTTTGCCGAAGCTGCAGAGTGTGGTGCTGGGCAATGGCCCTGCACTGGCGGTACTCAATGGCAAGAGTTATCGGGTCGGACAACAGGTGGACGGCTATACGCTGGTGGCCATCAATGCCGATGCCGTGGTGCTGGAAAAGGCGGGAAAACGCCATGCGGTAACACTGTTCGCCAGCAAGATCCGGGTTTGAGTCGTGCTTGCCTCTCGAGAGGTTAATCGGCTTTATCGAGTTTAATTGCAAGTCAGGGTGCCCTAATTACATGAAAAAACACCGTCTCTGTCTGATCACCGTGGCCATGATGGCTGCAGGCTGTACCACGTATCAGCACCCCGAGCCGACCCAGGCGAAGGATGCCCTCAAGCAGGCCATGAACGAACAGCAGAAGCAGGCTGCCCCGCTGACCACCTTGCCCAAGTCGGTGCAGAGTGAATTGCTGCAGCTGAACCGGCCGCAGATGCCGGTCGGCATGCCGGAGAAACGGCTGCGTATCGCGGCTCACGACGTGGAGGCGGTGGAGTTTTTCGGTTCCCTGTTCAAGGGCTCCCGTTACAGCGTGGCGGTGCACCCCGGGGTGGCTGGCCAGATCTCGGTCGAGCTCAAGGATGTGACCCTGCCGGAAGTGCTGGCGGTGGTGGGCGACATGTACGGTTTTGACGTACAGCGCAAGGGCAACGTCTTCCATATCTATCCGGCGGGTTTGCGCACCGAAACCATCCCGGTCAACTATCTGATGATGTCCCGTCGTGGCCTCTCCCGCACCTCGGTCAGCACCGGCGGGGTGACAGCCAATGACAGCAATAACGGCAACAGCGACAGTAGTTTTGACAGTGCGTCGAACAACAACAGCAGCACCAACAACTCCTCCGGCAACAACTCGAGCGGCGACAGCAGCAATGGCACCCGTATCGAGACTGACACCAACAGCGACTACTGGACCGATCTGCGTGACTCCCTGCAGACCCTGATTGGCACGGGTGACGGTCGCGCAGTGATCACCAGCCCGCAGGCGGGTCTGGTCACCATCCGCGCCTATCCGAAAGAGCTCAAGGCGGTGCGTGAATTCCTCAATCAGTCCGAGAGTCACCTCAAGCGTCAGGTGGTGCTGGAGGCGCGGATTATCGAAGTCGCCCTCAACGAAGGGTACGAGCAGGGGGTGGACTGGAGCGGTCTCTCCGCCAGTTGGGATGGCGGCAAGGGGATCACAGGCGGTGGTTCGGCGGCTAATTCCCAGTTGCCCACCACCCCTAACCAGATATTTACGGCGCTGGGAGGTGGGGCTGGCTTTACCATTTCCGACGGTAACTTCAACGTGGCGGTCAACTTGCTCAAGACCCAGGGCGATGTGAATACCCTCTCCAGCCCCCGCGTCACCGCGACCAACAACCAGAAGGCGGTGATCAAGGTGGGGACGGACGAATATTTTGTCACCAATGCATCGACGACAACCGTGAGCACGACGAGTGGTGACCGAACCACTCCCAATGTAGAGCTGACCCCTTTCTTCTCGGGTATCTCTCTGGATGTGACACCACAGATAGATGAAGAGGGTAAGGTGTTGCTGCATATCCACCCCTCCGTTATCGATACTGAAGAGCAAACCAAGACCATCAAGGTTACAAACAGCGATACGCTGGTGCTGCCGTTGGCGAAAAGCTCCATTCGAGAGTCAGATACCGTGGTGCAGGCCAATAACGGCGACATCATCGTTATCGGGGGTCTGATGAAGACCGATAAACAGGAGATCGTCAGCAAGGTACCATTGCTGGGCGATATTCCCTGGGTGGGTGAAGCCTTTACCAACCGCCGCGAGAGCACCAAGAAGGTGGAGCTGGTGATCATGCTCAAACCGACCGTGGTAGAGAAAGACACCTGGCAAAACGAGCTGCAACGCTCCTCCGAGCTGCTCGACAAGTGGTATCCGGCCAAGGGCTGAACCATGACACCAGAGACGGTCACTCTTATCCCAAACGGCCTGTGCTGCTTTGCCAGCACAGGCTGCTTGTTGGCCTTGGCAGGTGATGTCACATGTACCTGAGCCACTTCGGTCTGCAGGAGGCGCCGTTCGGCCTTACCCCCAATACCGGCTTCTACTACGGCCTTCCCCCTCACGAGGAGGCGCTACAGGTGCTCAATTGGGCGCTGGCGCAAGGGGAGGGATTTATCAAGGTGACCGGCGAGGTAGGTACCGGCAAGACCCTGCTCTGCCGCAAACTGCTGAGCGCGCTGGGCTCGGAAGAGTGCCCGGTGCGGCTCGCCTGGTTGCCCAATCCCCACCTCAGCCCGGCCGAGCTGCGCACAGCGCTGGCGCTGGAGCTGGGGCTGTCGGTGCGGGAGCAGAGTGAGCTGGATCTCACCGATCGCATCCATCGTCACCTGATCAGCCTGCACCAGCAGGGCAGTCGGGTGGTGGTGCTGATCGACGAGGCGCAAGCGCTGCCGGACGAGACCCTGGAGGCGATCCGCCTGTTCGGCAATCTCGAGACCGAATCGAGCAAGCTGCTGCAGATCGTGCTGTTCGGCCAGCCGGAGCTGGATACCAGACTGGGCAAGCCGCATCTGCGCCAACTGCGCCAGCGGATTGGCTTCTCCTACTGCCTGCGGCCGCTGCGTTTTGACGAGACCCGTGCCTATCTGGAGCACAGATTGCAGGTCTCCGGTTACCGCGGGGCACCGTTGTTTGCAGGTCGAGCCATGCGCCTGTTGTGGCGCGCATCACGAGGGATCCCGAGACTTATCAATATCCTGGCGCAGAAGTGCCTTATGCTGGCCTATGGTCAGGGTGTGCGTCAGATCGACAGTCGTCTGGTCCGGCTTGCCATTCGCGATACCGACGATGCGAGCCGCTTTGCGCTACGGCGCTGGTGGCCCCTGTTACTGTTGCTGGGGTGCGCCCTGGCTTATGGAGTCTGGCCATGAGCGTTATCAACCAGATGCTGAAAGATCTGGACCGGCGCCAGCAAGGATCCGAAGGCGCTGCCGTCTATATTGCCCCTGCGCGCCAGCAGGGATGGTGGATGTTGCTGCTGACCCTGATCTGTGGTCTGGCACTGGGGATCCTTGGTTGGCGAACCTGGATCTACTGGCAGCAGACCCATATCGTCTCGGCGGCCAGCGAAGTGCTAGCTCCCGATGCGGTGACTCCCGATGTGGTGGCAAGGGCCGCCTCGCCAGTCAGCCAGCCCGAGCCGGTCGAGGTGGCGGCCGCGCTGCCGCTGCCAAGTCAGGACGAGGTGAATGATGAGGTTGGGGAATATGACTCTGGCGACACGACCGACGGTGCGCCCTTTGATGCCTCCAGCGATGTTGACGAGACGGAGCCGACCGATGAAGAGCTGCAGCCCGAGCTTTACGCCGAACTGGCGGCAGAGCAACAGGCCGTCGCCAGCGCACCGCGCAAACCGAGTGTATTAAAGATCGAGACGGTCGAGCTGTCGGCCAAGGAGCTGGCGGCGCTGGCGGAGCGCAAGGCGACCACCGCCATGGCCAAGGGAAGCCTGCGGGATGCGCAGGACAACTACTATCAGGTGCTGGCCCACGATCCCTACAATCAGGGGGCGCGCGAGCAGCTGGCGGGGCTGCTCTACGGCGAGGGCCGCCTGACCGAGGCGCGTCAGCTGCTGGAGGAGGGGATCCGGCTCGATCCCCAACAGGCCGATTTTCGTCTGCTGCTGGCCCGCCTTGCCATCAGCGAGGGGCAACAGCAGCAGGCGCTTGGCTGGTTGTCCGGTTATCAGCCGGATCTCGCCAGCAACATGGACTATTACGCGACCTGGGCCGGGTTGACTCAGGAGCTGGGCCAGAATGCCGATGCGGCGGCGCTCTATGTGAAGCTGCTGCGTCAGCAGCCGGATCAGGGCCGCTGGTGGCTTGGCCTCGGCGTGGCCGAGGATGGTCAGGGTCACAGCCAGCGGGCGCTCGATGCCTATCGCAACGCCCTGTTGCACGGCAACCTCGGCGAGGCATCGACCAACTGGCTGGAACAACGAATTGGCCAACTAACCCCTTGATAAACAGCAGGTTCGATTAGCTAAGCCTAATCGGATGCGGCAACGGGTGTGAAGTAACAGAGATCGGAGCAAACATGGCACAACCCAGACTGAAAATGCGCCTCGGCGACCTGCTGGTACAAGAGCAGATCATCTCTGATGATCAGCTGCAGCTTGCCCTGCAGCAGCAGCGTCAGACCGGCCGCAAGCTGGGCACCACCCTCATCGACCTCGGCTTTATCAGCGAGGTGCAGCTGTTGCAGTTTCTCGCCCGCCAGCTGGATGTGCCCTTCTTCGATCTCAACAACCTGACCATCGACGCCGCTGCGGTGCCACTGCTGCCCGAAGTGCAGGCGCGCCGTTATCGGGCACTGGCGGTCAACCTTACCGACGACAAGGTGACGGTGGCCATGTCGGATCCGGCGGATCTGAGCGCACTGGATGCCGTCGCCGCCCTGCTCAGCCCGCGCATCATGGTGCTGGCGGTGGCGCGGGAAGGGCAGCTGCTGGAGTATTTCGACCGCCTCTATCGCCGGACCCGCGAGATCGAGAGTTTCGCCGAACAGTTGCAGGAGGAGTATCAGGACTCCGGCTTTGAGCTGGGCTCCAGTAACCTAGGGGCCAACGACGAGGGGGAGGCGACGGTGGCCAAGCTGCTGCGCTCCCTGTTCGAGGATGCGGTTCAGGTGGGGGCGTCGGATATCCACATCGAGCCGGACGAGAAGGTGCTGCGCATTCGCCAGCGGATCGACGGTATCCTCCACGAGAACATCCTCAACGAGGTGCGCATCGCCCAGGCGCTGGTGCTGCGCCTCAAGCTGGTGGCCGGGCTCGATATCTCCGAGAAGCGGCTGCCGCAGGATGGCCGTTTCAACATGAAGGTGCGCGGCCGCGATGTCGATGTGCGGATGTCCACCATGCCGGTGCAGTATGGCGAGTCGGTGGTGATGCGTCTGCTGGATCAATCCTCCGGCATTCTGTCACTGACCGAGACCGGCATGCCGCCGGAGATCCTGACCCGTTTCCGCCGTCAGCTCAAACGCCCGCACGGCATGATCCTGGTGACCGGCCCGACCGGGAGCGGCAAGACTACCACCCTCTATGGCGCCCTCTCCGAGCTCAATCAGTCCAGCAACAAGATCATCACGGTCGAAGATCCGGTGGAGTATCGTCTGCCCCGTATCAGCCAGGTGCAGGTCAATCCCAAGATCGGTCTCACCTTTTCCCATGTGCTGCGTTCCACCCTGCGTCAGGATCCGGACATCCTGCTGGTGGGTGAGATGCGGGACGACGAGACGGTGGAGATCGGCTTGCGTGGCGCCATCACCGGTCACCTGGTGCTGACCACCTTGCACACCAACGATGCGGTGACCAGTGCCTTGCGCCTCATCGACATGGGGGCGCCCGGCTATCTGGTGGCGAGCGCCCTGCGGGCAGTGGTCGCCCAGCGGCTGGTGCGGCGGGTATGTGAGCACTGCGTTGAGGAGAAGGCGCCCGACGAAGGGCAGGCCACCTGGCTCACCGTACTCTCCGGCGAGGCGCCCGGCCAACACACCTATCACAAGGGCCGGGGTTGCCAGAGCTGCAACTTTACCGGTTATTCTGGCCGGATCGGGGTCTACGAGCTGCTGGAGCTGGATCAGCCGATGATGGATGCCCTGCGCCGCAACGATGCGGAAGGGTTCGCCAAGGCGGCCCGTCAACATGAACACTATCGGCCGCTGGCCCTCACCGCCCTCGATTATGCCCGTCAGGGGATCACCTCGGTGGACGAGGTGCTGCGACTGGCCGAGGATTTGGGGTAAGCGATGGCTAACTTTGCTTACAAGGGGCGTGACAGCCAGGGCAACGCCACCAGTGGCGTGGTCGAAGCGGCCAACGAGATGGCGGCCGCCGAGCAGCTGATGCGCCGCGGGGTGATGCCCACCGAACTGAAACCGGGCAAGGCCAAATCCGCTGCCATCGACTGGTCACTGTTGCTGGAAGGGGGCGTCAAGCTGGATGAGCTGGTGATCTTCAGCCGCCAGATGTATGCCCTGACCCGGGCCGGGATCCCGATCCTGCGCGCCATCGCCGGGCTGGAGGAGAGCACTCACAGCAAGCCGCTCAAGCGGGCGCTTCATTCGCTGGGGGAAGATCTCGGCAATGGTCGGCCGCTGTCGAGCTCGATGCAGGCGCACCCCAAGGTATTCAGCAGCCTGTTTGTCGCCATTATCCACGTGGGTGAGAACACCGGTCAGCTGGAAGAGGCCTTTTTGCAGCTTGCTAACTATTTCGAGCTGGAGCTGGAGACCCGCAAGCGGATCAAGACCGCCATGCGCTACCCCAGCTTCGTGATGATCGCCATCGGTATCGCCATGGTTATCCTCAATATCATGGTGATCCCGGTGTTTGCCGGCATGTTCGCCAAATTCGGGGTGGAGTTGCCGCTGGCGACCCGCATTCTGCTCGCGACTTCCCACTTTTTCGTCCACTACTGGTGGCTGCTGCTCGCCATTCTGGCGGGGATGGTGTTTGGTTGGCGCCGCTGGGTTGCTACCACCAAGGGCAAGCTGACCTGGCACCGCTGGCAGCTCAAATTGCCGATCGTCGGCACCATCATAGAACGCTCCCTGCTGGCTCGTTTTGCCCGCAGTTTTTCCATGATGCTCAAGGCAGGGGTGCCGCTGAACACTGCGCTGACCCTGGTGGCCGATGCGGTGGATAACGCCTGGATGGCGGGGCGGGTACGAGATATGCGCGCCGGTATCGAGCGGGGCGAGAGCCTGCTGCGCACAGCCAGCAGTAGCGGCCTGTTTACCCCGCTGGTGATGCAGATGATTGCCGTGGGGGAGGAGACCGGTCAGGTCGATGACCTGCTCCATGAAGCGGCCGAGTATTACGAGCGGGAGGTGGATTATGACCTCAAGAGTCTCACTGCACGGATCGAGCCGATCCTGATCGGGATCGTGGCGGTGATGGTGCTGATCCTGGCGCTCGGGATCTTTACACCGATGTGGGACATGATGCGCGCTGTTCGGGGTAAGTAACCATGCATCTTTAACTCTGATTGGCGGGACATGATGAGCGTCGTAAGAGGCAATAGGGCGAGGGAGTCGAGGAGTGGATGAGCAGACAGACACAACAGGATGATCGCTGGCTGGCCGGATATCGGCGGATCGCCGTGATAGTCCTGCTGATGGTGATCGTCACGACCCTGGTGCGCAGCTATCAGATCAACCGGGAGGAGGCGCAACAGCTTTCGCTAACCCTGCTGGGGGAGCAATTTGCTGAGCGGGCACAGCGTTTGCACGGGATCTGGCTGAATGAGCGGCGCCCCGGCACCCTGCATAGCGCCGGTCATGGTTGGCAATTTGATGAGCGTGGCTGGCCACTCGGACTATTGCCCCCGCAATCCCCATCAGAGAATTGTCGTCAGTTGTGGCTTGCGCTGGTGGGCGAGACGGAGGGGAGCATGCCACCCTTACAGTTTCTGGCTCGCCCCGATGGCAGTGGCTGCGAGATAGGATGGGATGGTTATTGGCTGGTTTATCTGTTTTCCGACGGGCGAGTGATGAAAAAGCCTTGAATGAGGCTAATCATATGACCCAACTACATGATTTTTTTAGGTCTGCATGAAATAATATCGGCCATTACCAAGGGAGCATGAAAATGAAACCAATGGCACCATCAATGCCAAATAACGGGGTGACAAGACAGGCTGCTGGCTTCTCCCTCATTGAGCTGGTGATCGTTATCGTGATCCTGGGGATCCTGGCGGTAACGGCGCTGCCCCGTTTTCTGGATGTGACCGACGAGGCGAAGAAGGCCAGCGTCGAGGGTGTATCTGGTGGCTTTGCTACCGGTGTATCTCTGGTTCGGGCCCAGTGGGAAGCGGAAGGGAGAGCCAAACAGGATAGCCTCAATACCGTGCTCTATGATGGCAGTCGCTTTTATCTGACCACACCGACGGATGCCCAGATCAGCAATGGTGAGTTGTCCCCTGGCTACCCCATGGATACTGCGGCCAGCGGTAATCCGGATGTGGACCCAGCCAATTTGACAGCCGAGCGTTGTCTCAATATTTGGGAGGGACTACTGCAAAACCCGCCCAAGGCTACGGCCAGCTTCAATGAAGTGCGCGGTAGCGGCAATGACCTGAAATACTATGCCACTGTGAGCAGTAATGGACTGGATTCGGTCTGCCGTTACTATCTGGTCAATAGTTTGAGTAAGGGCAGTGATGGCAAGTATCAGGATCCGCAAGGCAAGACTGATGCATTTATGAGTTTCAGTTACCGCCCGGCATCCGGTCAGGTGACCACAAATATTAATTAACAGAGGAAAGTGAAATGAAAAAACAGGCGGGTTTTACCCTGATCGAACTGGTTATCGTGATCATCATTCTGGGTATTCTGGCGGTCACTGCTGCACCCAAGTTCCTGAATCTGCAGGATGATGCACGCCAAGCTGCTGCTGATGGGGTTAAGGCATCCTTGCAAAGTGCGGCCAACCTGGTTTACAGCAAAGCTGCAATTCAGGGGATCGAAAAGTCTTCTGCTGCTGTATCTGTTGCGGGAACTACTGTTAAGGCTAAGTTTGGCTATCCGACAGCAGATACCATCGCAAGCGCGGTTACCTTAGATGGATGGGATGAAGTATCTGCATCCAAAGGGACCTTCAAGCCTGTTGCTGCCGGCAATAACTCTAATTGCCAAGTCAAATATAATGAGGCATCAGAAAATGATCCCTTTAGTGTTGATGTCAGTGGTTGTGGTAACTGATTGTTCGACCAAGCGAGGCTTCGGCCTCGCTTTCTTCTTTCCCCAATGAGAAAAACCATGCCTGCAACCAAGGGCTTTACCCTGATTGAACTGGTACTGGTGATCCTGTTACTCGGGATTCTTGCCGCCTTTGCTGTGCCCAAATGGCTGGGCAAAGGCGGCGTTGAAACTCAAACCGTGCGTGACGAGCTGCTGACCCGGCTGCGATTGGTGCAGACCGTCAATATGCATGAGCCTGCCAACCGCTGTACCCAGCTGGTGGTCGCCTCTCCCCGTTTTGCCCACCGAACTTATACTGCGTGTCCTGCCAGCGATGATCTGGGCAGTGGCTGGACCGACAATTTGCGCACCCGTGGTCGGCTGGTAACCGTCTCTGAAGGCATCACTCTTTCCCTGAACAGCAACAACAGCTTCGTGCTGCGCTTCGATCAGATGGGGAGGCCGCTAGGCAGTTGCGCCGCCGGTTGTACCTTGCAGGTGAGTGATGGTCGCGAAACCAGCCGCATCCAGATTGAGTCTGAGGGGTTTATCCATGAGATCCCTTAAGCGTGGTTTTACCCTGATTGAGCTGATCGTCGGCATCGTGCTGCTGGCCGTGGCCTTGACCGGTATGTTGGGGTTACTTATCAATCAAGCACCTCAGGCAGTGGATCCGGTGCAGCAGGTGCGCGCCGCCCAGCTTGCCCAGCGCCTCTCCGGCGAGATCCTGCAAAAGTCGTTTGATGAACATTCGGATCATAACGGTGGTCGTTATCGTTGTGGCGAGACCTTTAATGGCCAATTTTATGGGGATTGCAGTTGCCCTGTTGGCGTGGCATGTACCCAGCAACCTCCTGCTCCGACGATTGCTGGTTGGCAGCCTAGTCAATATGGTCCTGATGGTGAGCCCGCATCCTATGCCTATAACGATGTGGATGATTTCGATACCGCAGGTAATTGGGTGGATGCCAACACCCTGACTCAGACTGCAGCGGGAGTCGGCAGTGAGGAGTATCGCAACTATCAGGTGAAAATTGTGGTGAGCGGAGCCGATTTCAGCGACGGCACCTTCAAGAGTTGTGCCGCACCCTGCTCTGTGGGTAAGCGTATTGATCTGCAGATCAAGCTACCGGATCAGAGCGTGCTCGACTTCTCCTTCTACCGGGGGAACTACTGATGGATCGCTCTGCTGTCGGGGGTTGCCTCTCTACCAGAATATCAGCGCCCCTAGCCAACTCCGGCGCCAGATTACGCCTGGTGGCCAATCGAACCTACCACAAACCTCGGGGTAACCGTGGCTTTACCCTGGTTGAGCTGGTGATGGTCATCCTGCTGCTCGGGATAATGGCGACCTTTACCAGCCAGTTTATCGGTATCGGTACCCAGATTTATGGCGATGCCAGCAGCCGTGAGCAGCTGATGAGCGATGCCCGCTTCGCCATGGAGCGGCTTAACCGCGAACTGCGCGATGCGGTGCCGGGATCGGAGCGGATCGAGACGACTGGCGGGGCATGGGTCGACTCCGGTGCCTGTCTGCGGTTTTGGCCCATCAGCACCTCCAGCCGCTATCTGGCGCTTAACCGTGCTATGTCGGGGAGCACGGCCACCCTTGAGCTGGTGATGGCGACCCCGGCTTCTGCTGCCAACCCACTGGATGTGGATGCCACCGTCGTCAAAAAAAATGATCAGCTGATCGTCTTCCCTGTGCCGGACAAAAATGCCGGTTCGCTCACGGCTGGCTGCGATTATGGCCGCTGCGTGGCCAAGGTCACGGATGTGCTGACGCCCGTATCCGGAGCGCAAACCATCCGCTATACCAGTGCCGAGAGCCTGGCTGGTCTCTCTCCGGGCAGCCGGGTCTACTTTGCCAACCAGCAGGTACGTTACTGTGTGGAAGGAAACACGCTGATCCGTGCCACTGCCCCCATTGGAGCATCCTTACCTGCACAAGGCGTATTGATGGCCGATTCCCTTCGTATTGGAACCTTCTATCGGGAAACCTCGGCGTTTAACGCCGAAGGGGAGTTTGGCATGCGCTTTGTGTTCGAACGCAAGGGGGAGTCGGTCACCTTCAACCACAAGATAGAGGTGTTCAATGTGCCCTGATCCACAGGCTTTCGGACGGATGCGAGGCAGTGCCTTGATGATCGCCCTGTTTGTGATTGTGGTGATGGCACTGCTGGCGGCTGCCATGGGCCGTTTTCTGGTCGATAGCGGCGAGAAAAATACCGTGGAGGTGCGCAGCGTGCGGGCCCTGCTGGCCGCCCAGAGCGGGCTGGAAGTGGCGCTCTATCGGTTGTTCCCCAAGCGCACGCTTGCCCAACCGACCCCCCCAGCGGTCTGCCTGGCAAGCAGCCCACTGAGCTTTGCCAGCAATCCAGGGCTGACCAACTGTCAGGCTGTGGTTCGTTGCGCCACGGTGCCGGTGAACTACAACGGATCTGTGACCAATGGCTATCGTCTCGAGAGTGTCGGAACCTGTGGCAGCTCGGACCTTAACAGTGCCAACCCTGATTTTGCCGTGAGCCGAACCCTGATGGTCGAAGCTTATGATGGAGGAACACCCTGATGCGCAATTTATGGATCGTCGCAGCCGTGTGGCTATTTAGTGGCGCAGCAGGGGCCTTTCAAACTATCAATAATGGGACAACGTTTCCTGCTGTTGTACAAGGCCATGGTGGCACGAGTAATGGCTGGTGTGGGTGGTGGGGAAATAACTACTCCACTCTCACCATGAATGGCAGCGCCAAGATAACCGGCACAGAGGGGCGAACCCTAAATTTCTGTTATTCCAACCAAAATGCGGGAATGCCTGTTGATAGCTGTGATAACAGCAATGGCAGTAGAAGACTATGTACGATTACACCCGATACGATTCAGGGTCTATCCACCAGTGGGGGTAACGCATTTTTAGCTGGGAATGGTAGTAGTGGCGGAGTCCCTTTCTGTAGTGCAGGGCAGGCTATCAGTTTAGGCAGTGCAAGTCAGTATCAGTTCTCCAGCCTCTCCCTGTATAGCAGTTGCACCGTGACCTTCTCTTCAGCGCGCACCGAGTATCGGATCCAGAAGATAGAGGCTGGCAGTGGTGCCAAGCTTATTTTGCCTAGCGGAGACTACTGGATCGAGCAGTTGACTCTAAACCAGGGGGCCGAGATTGAAGTACAGGGAGATGTGCGGATCTTTGTCAATCAGGCAGTCCAGCTCAACGGTGCTGTATTGAATCGTGCCAGTACGGGTTCTCTGCTGCTATTTGGGTATCAGGATATCACCCTGAATAACGATACCTTGCTGAATGGGTATGTTTATTCCGATCAGACACTGGTGTTGAACAATACCTCCGTCATCAATGGCCGTACGACCAGCCGTTCCCTGACGATGGCAAGTAGCAGCGCCATCAATAACCAGGCATTTACTCCGCCATTGACCTGTTTTAACGATAACTTCTCGTCCGGCTCTCTGAGCAGTGACTGGGTGGTGAAGACCAGTAGTGGTTCTTTCACCCCTTCAATTGTCAACGGCCGCTTGCGCTTGACCCAAGCGGTGGGTAATCAGGCCACCTCAACTACCTATCAGCGGTTATTTCCGGCAGCGAACAATCTGGTGACCATCTCCTTTAACCATTATGCCTACGGTGGCAACGGGGCTGATGGTATGGCGGTAGTGCTATCCGATGCGACAGTGACACCACAGCCCGGAGCATTTGGTGGTCCGCTTGGCTATGGTTTCAAGCCGGGTATCCCCGGTTTTGCAGGAGGTTGGCTGGGGATTGGCTTCGACGAGTTCGGTAACTACTCGGGCGAGGGGGGGACGGCCAACGTGGGGCAGCGTCGGCAGGCGGTGGTTATCCGTGGTTCCGGTTCAGGAACAAGTGGTTACAACTATCTGCGGGGTACCTGTAACAACGGCACGACCAACACGAGCACAAATTGCCTGAGCCCGGCAGTTGATGGCAATGGCAATGCTAACCACAAGTATCAACTTACCATTGACTCACGTGTTGCCGGCCAGTCGATGGTGAAAATAGAGCGAGATACCGGTAATGGCTACATTACGCTGATCGACTCGTTCAATGCTCAGAGTCAGAGCGGCCAGACTCAGGTGCCGAGTGATTTTTTGCTCTCTCTTACCGGTTCGACCGGGGGCTCCACCAACGTCCATGAACTCGACAATGTGCAGATCTGTGCTCTGCGATCCAACCCGGTTGGTGTTCAGATTGACCACTTCCAGCTTGACCACTCCGGTCAGGCGCTGACGTGCAATCCCGAGACGGTGACTGTCAAGGCATGCGCCAATGCCGCTTGTACCACACTAATCACAGACCCGGTGACCGCGACCCTGAGTTTAACCCCAATTTCTGCCAGCAATGGTTGGATTGGTGGCAATACAGTGACCTTCAGCGGCGGTTCGACCACTGTGCAGCTGCGCAACAATACGCCGACCGCAGTAACCATCGGCGTTTCCGGTTCGACTCCGACGACCAAGCCATTCAGTACCACCTTGTGCAAGGCTGGGGCTGGTACGCCCAGTGCTGCCGCCTGTACCCTGAACTTTGCCGATAGCGGCTTCTTCTTTGATGTGCCTGATACCTATTCCAATCAGCCGCAGACGGTGACTATCAAGGCAGTCAAAAAGAGCGATGTGACCAAGCAGTGTGTGCCGGGGTTTGCCAGTCAGACCAAGAGCGTCAAGTTCTGGAGCAGTTATATCTCTCCGGCCAGCAACCCTTACAACAGCAAGATGAGCATTAACAATAGTGTGCTCAGTACCAGTCAGGGAGCTGCGACGCAGCTTTCCCTCGCATTTGATGCTCAGGGGCAGTCGACCATCACGGTTAATTATCCGGATGCGGGCAAGGTGCAACTGGATGCCCGTTATGATGGTACTGGCAGTGAAGCCGGTTTGGTGATGCTCGGAGCGGATCAGTTTGTGGCGCGTCCGGTGGGCTTGTGCATTACCCCTCCGCAAGGGGTATGCGCGGCAGGTGATAGCAGCTGTCCAGTCTTCAAGAAAGCGGGGGATACGTTCCAGGTAGATATCAAGGCGATGGCCTGGGAGTCAGCCAATGATGGGGATATCTGCGCCGGGAATCTGACTACGCCCAACTTTTCCCTGCCCAATATTGCTCTGGGCAGTACGCTGGTGGCACCCAATCCGGGCACCAATGCAACGCTGGGGACTACCACCTATAGCCATGTGGCTGCACCCAACAGTGTTAATAGCGTTAGTCAGACAGTGAGTGAGGTGGGAGTGTTCAGGATGACAGCGAACCCACCTGCTGGTAGTTACTTCACCTACACAATACCAGCTGTAACCAGCGCCCCCATCGGTCGTTTTGTGCCTTGGGATTACAGTTTGAGCGGCGGTTTTATCACTCCAGCCTGCAATGCCTTTACATACATGAGTCAGCCCTTTGCCAGCGGTTTTGTCCTCACTGCACGCAATCTGCAGAAAGGGACGACACAGAACTATAAGGGGGCGTTCGCTAAAGGGGTTGCTGAGATGGTGGCGGCTAATGCTTTGGATGGCATTGCGCGTGACCAGCGTATTACGTTGTCGCCATCGCTCAGTTGGGCAAATGGTGTCGCCAGTATCAATCAGCAGTCGCCTTTGGGGCTGAATACCCGTTTTGATCGCGCCGCGAGTCCAGAAGCACCTTTTGCCACGTTGAGCTTTGGTATCAAAGTCGATGATAAGGATGGCGGTAATACACTGTTGGCTAATCCAAATATGAATACTGCTGTGGCTGGGGCATGTTCCGGTGTTGGGTGTAATGCGGTGTTACTCGGTACGCAAAAGTTGTTGTACGGTCGCCTGCAAGCTGGTACGGCTGCGGGGCTGACTGCGGCGCCGCTGGCCATTCCGCAGCAAATGCAATATTACGACGCTGGCAACTGGCTGCTGAACAAGGAAGATCAGTGTACCCAGCTCTCTTTGGCCAATCAGGGGTTCACTTTCCTCAATTCGAGTCACACCTTTGATGCTGCGACCCGCGAGTTGAATCTGGGGGCGGGTCGCAAAATCAAGCTGGGGTTGGGCGGCTCGGCGCCCGGTGGGGACGCTGCACTGGCGAAAGACGGGGAGATCCTGTTCCACTTTGCCAAGCCGGATATCTCGGTGCGCATTCCCTACAAGGTCGATTTGGCAAAACAGCCGTCGCAGCCGATCTGGTTGTCTGACCCGGCCAGCCTGCAGGGGGAGGCCATTTTCGGCTCCAGCCGTGGTAATGACAGAATTATTTATCGGCGCGAAGTATTGCATTGAATAATGTGAAAGGGGGGATGGCTCAGCAGCATCCCCCTAAATCCTTGTTTATTAGTGTTTGCAAGCGTGTGCGAGTGAGTGATGACTCGCATTTTTGTCGCGCCTGATTGATTGGCGACAGTTTGAGCGCTTGCCGATTGGGGTGGGCATTGGTAAAGTTAGCCGGTTTTCTGCACCTCCAAATTCTTAGGATTTCCCGTAGCCATGTTCAAAAAGCTCAGAGGCGTCTTTTCCAACGATCTGTCGATCGATTTGGGAACTGCCAACACCCTGATCTATGTAAAAGATCAAGGGATCGTCCTTAACGAACCCTCAGTTGTCGCCATTCGCCAAGAGCGCGGGAACGCCAAATCGGTCGCTGCTGTCGGTCATGCCGCCAAGCAGATGCTGGGCCGTACCCCGGGCAACATCTCCGCAATCCGCCCGATGAAAGACGGCGTGATTGCCGATTTTTACGTGACCGAGAAGATGCTGCAGCACTTCATCAAGCAGGTTCACGACAACAACTATTTCCGCCCCAGCCCGCGTGTGCTGGTGTGTGTACCGTGTGGTTCCACTCAGGTTGAGCGTCGCGCCATCAAGGAGTCCGCTCTGGGTGCAGGTGCCCGCGAGGTTTACCTGATCGATGAGCCTATGGCTGCTGCCATCGGTGCCGGCCTGCCGGTGTCCGAAGCAACCGGTTCCATGGTGGTTGATATCGGTGGTGGTACTACCGAAGTGGCCATCATCTCCCTGAACGGTGTGGTCTACTCCCAGTCCGTCCGTATCGGTGGCGACAAGTTTGACGAAGCCATCATCAGCTACGTCCGTCGCAACTACGGCAGCCTGATCGGTGAAGCCACTGCCGAGCGCATCAAGCACGAGATCGGCTCCGCCTATCCGGGCGAAGAGGTGCGCGAGATTGAAGTCCGTGGTCGCAACCTGGCTGAAGGTGTACCGCGCAGCTTCACCCTCAACTCCAACGAAATCCTGGAAGCGCTGCAAGAGCCGCTGTCCGGTATCGTGGCCGCCGTTATGGTGGCTCTGGAGCAGTCCCCGCCGGAACTGGCTTCCGACATCTCCGAGCGCGGCATGGTGCTGACCGGTGGTGGCGCTCTGCTGAAAGATATCGACCGTCTGCTGATGGAAGAGACTGGCATTCCTGTCGTCGTGGCCGAAGATCCCCTCACCTGTGTGGCCCGTGGCGGCGGCAAGGCGCTGGAGCTGATCGATATGCACGGTGGCGATCTGTTCCACTACGAATAAGACCCAAAGCCGGCCAGCGTGCCGGCTCTTTTTTGACGACCCATGAAACCCATTTTTGGTAGAGGCCCTTCGCTTCAGTTACGGTTGTTTCTCGCCGTCATCATCTCCATTGCTGCCATCGTCGCGGACTCCCGCTTCGGTGTGTTTACCCATGTCCGCGTCTACCTCAGTTCGTTAGTCAGTCCCCTGCAATACATGGCCAATGCGCCCGGTACCCTGCTCGACACCATGTCGACCCAGGTGCAGACCCGTGCCGATCTCATCGAGCAGACCAAGCAGCAGGAGCAACAGCTGTTTACCCTGCGCTCTCGCCTGCTCAAGATGGATCATCTGGAGCACGAGAACCAGCGGCTGCGCGAGCTGCTGGGTTCGCCGGTGCACAAAGAGTCCCGCAAGATGGTGGCCGAGCTGCTGTCGGTGGATTCTGACCCCTTCAGCCATCAGGTGCTGATCAACAAGGGGGCGCTGGATGGCGTCTATAACGGTCAGGCGGTGATCAACGATCAGGGTGTGATTGGTCAGGTGCTCCACGTGGGCTCCACCACCAGTCGCGTGCTGCTGATAACCGACTCCAGCCACGGCATTCCGGTGCGGGTGCTGCGCAACGACTTGCGCGCCATTGCTTCCGGCAGTGGCGAGCTCGACAAGCTTGAGCTGCGCAACCTGCCGCGCAACACCGATATTCAGGTGGGTGACCTGCTGGTCACCTCGGGTCTGGGTGGCCGCTTCCCGGAAGGCTATCCGGTGGCGACCGTGACCCGCTCTGAATATGTGGAGGGCAAGCCCTTCGCCCAGGTCGAGGCCAAGCCGCTGGTGGAGCTGGACAGACTGCGTTATCTGCTGCTGCTGTGGACCGACAAGAAACCCGAAGTACACGATGATGAGAATGGCGAACGGGTGGCAACGGCTGCCTCCGCCGCAGGAGCCACTCGCTGATGCTGCAACCCGCCAGCGGCAGGATCTGGATCTGGATTTCGATCCTGCTGGCTTTGAGCCTGTCGATCCTGCCGCTTCCTTTCGAATTTGATCCATTTCGTCCGGACTGGCTGGCCATGGTGCTCATTTACTGGGCACTGGCGTTGCCGCACCGGACCAACGTCGGCACCGCCTGGGTGGCCGGCCTGCTGCTGGATGTGCTGCTTGGCAGCACCCTCGGCGTGCGGGCCATGGCGATGGCCATCACCACCTATCTGGCAGCATTCCAGTTCCAGAAGATCCGCAACTTCTCCCTCTGGCAGCAGGCCCTGATCATCGGTGGGCTGTCGCTGGTAGGCAAGCTGACGGTGTTCTGGGCCGAACACCTGTTTAGCCGGGCCAGCCTCAACTTCGCCTACTTTTGGTCGACGTTGACGACGATGCTAATATGGCCCTGGGTGTTTCTGGTGTTGCGCAAAGTGCGGCGCCGCTTCAATATCAGGTAAATATGAGCAAAAACAACGAACTGCAACTCTATCTTGCATCGGGTTCCCCCCGTCGTCGCGAACTGTTGGCCCAGCTTGGCTATCGTTTTGATGTGCTGAAACTGGATGTGCCGGAGCAACGGGAAGAGGGGGAGAAACCGCAGGATTATGTCTGCCGTCTCGCCCGCGACAAGGCGATGGCTGGTGTGGCGTGTGCGCCGACGGCGTTGCCGGTGTTGGGTGCCGACACCATAGTGGTGCTGGGGGATCGGGTGCTGGAGAAACCGTCCGATCTGCTCGATGCCAAGGATATGCTGGAGGCGCTCTCCGGCAAGGTACATCAGGTGATGACCGCGGTGGCGCTGGCCACCCCCGAGCGCTGCGATGTGCGACTGGTCACCACCAACGTGGCGTTTCGCAAGCTGGACGAGGCCGAGATTGAGGCCTACTGGCAAACCGGAGAGCCCTGTGACAAGGCCGGGGCCTACGGCATTCAGGGGATTGCCGGTAAGTTTGTCAGCCGCATCGAAGGCAGCTATAGCGCCGTGGTCGGCCTGCCGCTGCTGGAGACGGATCTATTGATCAAGCAGCATCTGGAACAACACAAGTAATTTTCCGTCAGCTGTGCTCTGCTGCGTTCTTCCTTGCGCGCGTTGTACCGGATTGGCTGTATAAGAATTCAAAACTGGAACAGGCAAGGTTAGTTATGTCGGTAGAACTGCTGGTTAACGTTACCCCCTCCGAAACCCGGGTCGCTCTGGTCGAAAACGGTCTGCTGCAGGAAGTGCATGTAGAGCGTCAGGCCAAACGCGGCATTGTCGGCAACATCTACAAAGGCAAGATCAGCCGGGTGCTCCCGGGCATGCAGGCGGCTTTCGTCGATATCGGTATGGACAAGGCGGCCTTTTTACACGCCTCCGATATTGTGCCCCATACCGAGTGTGTGGCTGTGAAGGAGAAGGAGCAGTTCCAGGTCGGCAATATCGCCGAGCTGGTGCGTCAGGGGCAGGACATCATGGTGCAGGTGGTGAAAGACCCGCTGGGTACCAAGGGTGCCCGTCTCACCACCGATATCACCTTGCCTTCCCGCTATCTGGTCTTTATGCCGGGCAGCGCTCACGTCGGCGTCTCCCAGCGAATCGAGTCCGAAGCGGAGCGGGAGCGCCTCAAGCGCACCGTAGCTGGCTATGTGGATGAGCTGGGTGGCTACATCATCCGTACCGCCGCTGAAGGGGTGGGGGAGCAGGAGCTGGAGCAGGATGCCGCCTTCCTCAAGCGGCTGTGGCGCAAGATCCTCGAGCGCAAGCAGAAGTATCCCCCCTGCAAGATCCTCTACGAGGATCCCAGTCTGGCATTCCGGGTGGTGCGCGATTTCGTCGGCGCAGAACTCGACAAGATCCGCGTCGACTCCCGCCAGAGCTTCGATCAGCTCAAGCGCTTCACCGAAGAGTATGTGCCGGAGCTGGCCAGCAAACTGGAGTACTACCCCGGCGAGTCACCGATCTTCGATCTCTACGATGTGGAGAACGAGATCCAGCGGGCGCTGGAGCGCAAGGTGGAGCTGAAATCCGGTGGCTACCTCATCATCGACCAGACCGAAGCCATGACCACGGTGGATATCAACACCGGCGCCTTTGTCGGCCATCGTAATCTGGAAGAGACCATCTTCAATACCAACGTCGAGGCGACGGCAGCCATCGCTCGTCATCTGCGCCTGCGCAACCTCGGTGGCATCATCATCATCGACTTCATCGACATGCAGTCGGAAGATCACCGCCGCCGGGTGCTGCACAGTCTGGAGCAGGCGCTGTCCAAGGATCGCGCCAAGACCAACGTCAACGGTTTCTCCCAGCTGGGCCTGGTGGAGATGACCCGCAAGCGCACCCGAGAGAGTCTGGAGCATGTGCTCTGCTCCGAGTGCCCCGAGTGCAAGGGACGCGGCCGGGTCAAGACGGTGGAGTCGGTCTGCTTCGAGATCCTGCGGGAGATCATCCGGGTCAACCGTGCCTACGATGCAGATCAGTTCACCGTCTACGCAGCCCCTGCCGTAGCCGACTATCTCCATGGCGAGGAGTCCCACAGTCTGGCGGAGCTGGAAGTGTTTATCGGCAAGCAGGTGCGGGTGGTGAGCGAGCCTCTCTGCGGCCAGGAGCAGTTCGACGTGGTGATGATGTAATTGGTCTATCGCTGGCTGAGTCGGGGCTGGTTAGCCCTGGGGGTCCTGTTCGTACTGCTGGCCATGCTGGTCACCCTGGTGCGGGTCGGGGGCCCTTTGCTGAATCAGTATCGAGAGAGCCTTATCCACACTCTGCTCGGCGATTCGCAAATCAAGGTCAGCGTCGATCAAATTGGACTGAGCTGGACACAATCAGGCCCGGCCCTCGAACTGCAACAGCTCGCCGTTGCCCCCGACTCCAAACGCTATACCGTCAAGCTCGGCAAGGCCTGGGGGCATCTCGACTTCTGGCGCACTATTAACGAGCTAAAGCCGGTGTTTGGCGAGCTGATCCTCAGCGATGGCGATATCACCCTCGACTTGCGCCAACCGGCTGACGACAGCCCTTCCGGCGATCCCCAGCAGGGCGCCCTGCTGCGCTTTCTGCTGACCCAGCTCTCCACCTTTGACATCCATAACACCCGGCTCAATGTCACCACCGCACTGGGCGACATGCGAGCACTCGATATTGCCCAACTGCGCTGGCAGAATCGTGGCAAGCGCCATCAGGGGGTCGGTAAGGCCTATCTCATCAACGGGGTAGGCGAGAGCACCCTGGACCTGATACTCGATGTAGATACGCCACAAGATCGGCTCGATCGCCTCAAGGGGCAGCTCTATCTGGGTGCCCGCCAGCTCGATATTACCCCGACCCTCGCCAGGATCCATGCTGGTGAACCCAAGGTGGCCGGGCAGCTCGATTTCCAGCTCTGGAGCGAGTTTGACAGCGGCAAGCTGGGCAATACCCTACTGGCCTTTGGCAACAACTACCTGATCTGGAAGGATCCCAAGAAAGGGGAGATGCACCGTTTCGGCCTCGATGGCGGCAAGGTTCAGCTACGCCGCGATGGTGAAAACTGGCAACTGGCCAGCCATGGCGTCACCTTCAAGCTGGATGGTAAACCCTGGCTGCACAGCCGGTTGCAGCTGGAGCGGATCGGTGAGCGGGTGCAGGGCTATGTGCCGCAGATCGATCTCGACCAGCTTGCCCAGCTGAGCCAGCTGGTCTCCGCGATTTATCCTGCCCAGAGCGAGCTGCTCAAGCAGACCAAACCCAAGGGCAAGCTGACAGATTTGACCCTGCAGGCGGATGCCGGGTGGCAGGATATATCCCTCAGCGGCGAGATCGTCAATGTGAGCCTCAATGCCTGGCACGACGTGCCCGGGATGCAGGATCTCGACGGTGAATTCTGGCTCACCCCCAAGGGGGGCAGCGCCAGAGTGGCGCTGGCGAACGACAAGGTGGATCCCGCCCGTCACTTCAAGATGCCGATCCCGGTCGACAACTTCTCGGCCCGCCTCGACTGGTGGCGCGAGGAACAGGGCTGGGTGCTGTACGGGCAGGATATCGCGCTGGATAACCCGGATCTGACCCTGTCCAGCCGTTTCCGCCTCGATCTGTTCGAGCACCCTTTCCTCGCCCTGACCGGTCGCATCGATGTGAAGAATGCGGGCCATGCGGATCGCTACTTCCCGCTGCAGGCGATGGACAAGGGGCTGGTGGATTACCTGAGCGGCGCCATCAAGGGGGGCAAGGCCAAGGGGGCCGACCTGCTCTGGTATGGGGAGTTTCGGGATTTCCCTTATGAGAAAGGTGATGGCATCTTCCAGGTGGCGGTGCCGCTGGAGCGGGCCACCTACGAGTTCTTCCCTGGTTGGCAACCGCTCACCGACCTGCAGATCGATCTTTTGTTCCAGAATGCCGGCCTCGATATGCGCAGCCGCTCCACCCGACTTGGCAAGGCGAGCTCCGACTCGGTGCATGCCTGGATCCCGGATCTCTCCCCAGGCGCCCACCTCTATGTGGATGCCAAGGTGCAGGGGGAGGGTAAGGCCATCAGCGACTACCTGCAGGACTCCCCGCTGGGCAGTTCGGTGGGACAGGCGCTGCGGGAGATCGAGATCCGTGGCCCGATGGCAGGATCGGTCAAGCTCGATATTCCTCTCGATGGCGAGAGTGAGGTGAAGGCGAGTGGCGATGCCACCTTCAGCAACAACAAGGTGCGGGTCGCCAGTCTGGATCTGCCGCTGGAGAAGGTGCAGGGGTGCCTCGAGTATGACAACCAGCAGACCCGTTTCAGCAACCTCAAGGCGAGCCTGTGGAACCAGCCGCTGACCCTCGACTATCAGGGGCGCCAGCATCCGGATCACTATCAGGTCGACCTCGATTTCAAGGGGCAATGGGATAGCCGCCGCCAACCCGTCGCCATCTCTTCGTACGGTATCCTCAACGGCCGCAGCAACTGGGGCGGCAAGCTCGAGTTGATCTTGCCCGAGAGCAAGCCGTTCAGCTTCCAGCTGGCGCTCGACTCCAACCTGCAGGGGATGGGGCTGGATCTGCCGCTGCCGCTGGCCAAGAGCAGCGCCAGCCGGCTGCCGCTCAAGGTGATCGCCCGTGGCCGGGATGGCAGCGCCGACATTCGCGCCGTGCTGGGGGCTGATGTGGATATGCAGACCCGGCTGGTCTACGGCGAGGGGGTGCCTTATCTCAGTCGGGTGCGGGTTGATATAGGCCAACCGGGTGCCCGGGTAATGCGCGATGCCCCCATGTTGCTTGCCATCAACCAGCAGGAGGCCGATGTGGGCGGCTGGCTGGCGCGACTCAAGCAATGGCTGCCAGCGCAGAACCAGACCGGTAATGCGGTAGTCGGCCCTGCCTTCCTGCCACAGGAGTGGTGGGTGGATGGGCAGCTGGCCCGTGCCTATATCGGCAGTGCCACCCTCAAGGCGGCGCGTTTCACCGTGGGACCGACCAATCAGGCGACCGAAGTGATGATCGATAGCCCCGATGTGATGGGGGTGATCCGCCTGCCCGCAGTGGCCAACCGTCCGGTGGATGCCAAGTTTGCCCGCATCTACTGGTCCGGCAAGAGTTCGGATCTCAGCCCGGATCCCGATGCGAAGCAGGATAACGCCATCATGGCTTCGATCCCCTGGCTGACATTCAGCTGTGTCGATTGCCGCTTTGGCGAGTTGCCGCTTGGCGAAGTGAAAGGCGAGCTGCTGCCGGGCGCCAACAAGGTGACTCTCAAGGGGCTGGATATGCGGTTGGCAGGCAGTCAGCTTGCCGGCAGCGTCGACTGGCTGGCCGATGGCAACCGGATGGAGACGCGGGCCCGTGGCAAGCTGACCAGCAACAACAGCGAGCTGCTGCTCAAGCGGCTCGGCTACACCTCGCCCATCGGTGATGCCCCCGGCTCCCTCGCCTTTGATCTCAACTGGCAGGATGTGCCCTATCGCCCGAGTCTGCCGACTCTGGGGGGGAGTGCCAACTATCAGCTGGAGGGGGGCACCCTGCGGGAGGTCAACGACAAGGGCGCACGGCTGCTCTCCCTGCTCAGTCTCGACTCCCTGCTGCGCAAGCTGCGCCTCGATTTTCGCGATGTGTTCGACAAGGGTTTCTACTTCGAATCCATGTCAGCTTCTGCCACCATCAAGCAGGGGCAGGTCAGCAACAATGATTTCTATATGAAGGGGGCTGCAGGCAATCTGCGCGGCGAGGGGATCGCCGATTTGGTGCGCTGGCGGCTCGACTACGAGCTGAGCTTTTCCCCGAACCTGGGTGGCACCCTGCCGGTGGTGGCGGCCTTTTCCATCACGCCGATCACGGGTCTCTATGTGCTGGCCCTCTCCAAACTGCTGGAGCCGGTGGTGGATGTGGTGACCCGCATCGACTTTCGTATCTCGGGCCCGCTCGACGCACCCAAGCTGATTGAGGCGGGGCGCGATCGCGCACGCATCAAGCTCAACCAGCAGCAGAAAGAGGCGGTCGACGCCGTTGCTCCCAGCCTGCCAACGCAAGAGGTGACCCCTTTCCTGCTGAGCCCCAAACACGCGGGGCCTGCTCAGCGCTGAACGAGCGGCCCGGCACCATCACAAGGAGTGAGCCATGATCCGACATATCCTGCTGATCGCCTTCAAGCCGGACACCAAGCCTGCCCAGATAGATGCGGTGCGTACCGCCTTTCTCGCCATTCCGCATCAGGTCAGCGGTGTGACTGCTGTGGAGTGGGGTGAGAATGACAGCCCGGAGGGGAGGGATGACGGTTTTACCCACACCGTGCTGATGACCTTTGCCGACGAGGCTGCCCGCCAGCGCTATATGCCCCATCCTGATCACGCTGCCCTCAAGGCCATCTTTCGCCCGGTGCTGGCGCGCATCATAGTGCTGGATTACACCCTGCAGGCGGGTGATGCTGTCACCATCTGATGGCCCAAGCGACAAGGAGAGAGTCATGTGGTTAGCCGCAATACAGCTGGTATCTGGCCGTCACTGGCAGGATAACCGGGAGCAGATCGCCGCCGAGCTGGCCGCCTTGCCCAAAGAGCGGCCGCTGCTGGTGCTGTTGCCGGAGAACTTTGCCCTGTTTGGCGAGCGGCAGGGTTATCTGGATGGGGCCGAGACCATAGGTGAGGGCCCGATCCAGCAGCAGCTGGCCGAATGGGCACGAGATTACGGCATCTGGCTGGTGGCCGGGGCTGTGCCGACCACCATCGAAGGTTCCGACCATATCCACACAAGCTCGCTGGTGTTTGACCCAAGCGGTGAGCTCAGGGGCCACTACCACAAGATCCACCTGTTCGACGTGGATGTGGCGGACAATCACGGCCGCTATCGGGAGTCGGAGACCTTCAGCCCGGGGGATGCACCTGTGCTGGTGGACTCCCCGTTTGGTCCCCTCGGCCTCTCGATCTGTTATGATTTGCGCTTTCCCGAGCTCTACCGCCAGTTGGCCCGAGTTGGAGCTCGTGTGCTGCTGGTGCCTGCCGCCTTTACCGCCGTGACAGGCGAGGCGCACTGGGAGCCGCTGCTGCGGGCTCGCGCCATCGAAAACCAGTGCTACGTAGTCGCGGCCAATCAGGGCGGCACTCACGAAACGGGGCGCCAGACCTGGGGCCACAGCATGGTGATCGACCCCTGGGGCCGGGTGCTGGCCAGCAAAGAGTCCGGGCGCGGCACCGTATTGGCGAAGATGGAGCCCGGGCTTATCGACGAATTGAAACGCACCATGCCAGTGCTGCAACACGCCCGTTTGCTCTGATGGTGTGGTGAAAAATTGAAACGCAGCCGTTTGCCCGTGCTGGAGCATGCCCGTTTGTTGTGATGGTGTGGCTTGTTGCCAACCCGTCGGCAAGACGATTTAAAACAGCTCGTTACGAGAGTGGAGAAGAAGATTGAGTCTATTGAGCCAGGTTAGTGCCTCCCTGTTGGCCCCGAACGACCTCGACGAAGGGCGCCTGCAGCAGCTGCTCTGCAGCCTGATGAGCCATCAGGTGGAGTTCGGCGATCTCTATTTCCAGCGCAGCTGGCACGAGTCCTGGATGCTGGAAGATGGCATCGTCAAGGATGGCAGCTACAACATCGATCAGGGGGTCGGGGTGCGCGCCGTCAGCGGCGAGAAGACCGGTTTCGCCTACTCGGACGAGCTGAGCCTGCTGGCGCTGCAACAGTCGGTGACTGCCGCTCGCGGCATCGCCGCAGCAGGTGCTCACGGCAAGGTGAAGGCGTGGACTCGCACCGAAGCGAACCTGCTCTATCCGGCCATGGATCCGCTGCAGACCCTCGACAAGCACCAGAAGATCGCCCTACTGGAGCAGATGGACAAGTTCGCCAGAAGTCTGGATCCCGCCATCAATCAGGTGATGGCCTCCATCAGCGGCGTCTACGAAGAGGTGCTGGTGGCCGCCACCGACGGCACCCTGGCTGCCGATATTCGCCCGCTGGTGCGGCTGTCGGTGACCGTGATCGCCGAGAAGGGGGATCGCCGCGAGCGTGGCAGTGCCGGTGGCGGTGGCCGCTTTGGTTACGACTGGTTCCTCGAACTGGACGGGCTGGAGAGCCGCGCTTTTGGCTATGTGCGTGAAGCGGTGCGTCAGGCGCTGGTCAATCTGGAAGCCATCGACGCGCCAGCCGGCACCATGCCGGTGGTGCTGGGTGCCGGCTGGCCTGGTGTGCTGCTGCATGAGGCGGTGGGTCACGGTCTGGAGGGCGATTTCAACCGCAAGGGCTCTTCCGCATTTGCCGGTCGCATCGGCGAGCAGGTGGCCTCCAAGCACTGCACCATCGTCGATGACGGCACCCTGCCGGGTCGGCGTGGCTCCGTCAGCATAGATGACGAGGGGACGCCGGGTGGCTACAACGTGCTGATCGAGAACGGTATCCTCAAGGGCTATCTGCAAGACAAGCAGAACGCCCGCCTGATGGGTGTGCCACTCACCGGCAACGGGCGCCGCGAATCCTACGCTGCCATGCCGATGCCGCGCATGACCAACACCTACATGTTGGCGGGTCAGTACGATCCGGCCGAGATCATCGCCTCGGTGAAGAAGGGCATCTATGCCCCCAACTTCGGTGGCGGTCAGGTGGACATCACCTCCGGCAAGTTTGTCTTCTCCGCCTCCGAGGCTTACCTCATCGAGGATGGCAAGATCACTGCCCCCATCAAGGGGGCGACCCTGATCGGCAACGGCCCCGAGGCGATGAGCCAGGTCTCCATGGTGGGGAGCGACCTGGCGCTGGATCGCGGGGTCGGCATCTGCGGCAAGGAGGGGCAGAGCGTGCCGGTCGGTGTCGGCCAGCCCACCCTTAAACTGGATCAACTCACCGTGGGTGGCACCCAGTAAGCCTCGACGCAGCACAAGAACAGAGAGAAATCATGCTTACCCTGTCGAAAATATCCAATATCCGGAGCCAGCTCTCTCCTAGCGAGCTCAAGATTGCCGATTACATCCTCTCCTGCCCGGAGCAGGTGACTCGCTTCTCCTCCCAGGAGCTGGCCCAGCAGGCGGAGGTGAGCCAGTCGAGCATAGTGAAGTTCACCCAGAAGATCGGGTTCAAGGGCTTCACCGCCTTCAAGCTGGCGGTTAGCGAGGATCTGGGGCGCAAGCATGCCATCAAGACCGACAATGTCGGTGATCTCTACAATGGCATCGGGCGGGACGATGATCTGGAGACCATGGCCAAGAAGCTGGCGCAGGAGAAGATCAACTCCATCGTCGAGACCACTCAGGCCCTCGACAGTGCTCTGCTGAAGCAGGTACTCGATACCATAGATGGCGCCGGGCGGGTGCAGCTGGTGGGGATTGGCGGTTCGGCACTGACTGCCAAGGATCTCTGGTACAAGTTGCTCAAGATCGGCGTAACTACCCTGTTTGCCCAGGATAGCCATGTGCAGATCTCCATCGCCCAGACCCTGGGGCCGGGTGATGTGCAACTGGTCATCTCCTATTCTGGCGCCAGCCGTGATGTGCTGGCGGCGGCCGAGCTGGCCAAGCGCAATGGTGCCACCCTGATTGCCGTGACTTCGTTCCGGCAAACCCAGTTGCGCCAGATGGCCGACATGGTGCTGGATACGGTGGCGGAGGAGAACGAGTTGCGTATCTCTTCCATCTCCTCACGTACCGCCCAGAACACCATTACCGACATCCTGTTCCTCGGCCTGGTGCAGCGCAGAGACGAGCGAGCCTGGGCACTGATTGACGGTACCCGGGATGCCATCGACCGACTCAACAAGGAGTGAGGTCGGCTCTGCCTCTGTATCATCCGTACAACAAAAAACCACCTGAACAGGTGGTTTTTTGTTGTCTGCTAGAGGTCAAGGGCCCAGCGGATAAAGGCTTTACGCCGCTTGGCATCGGCCGCCAGATAGAGTTCCCGCAGGGTGGCATCCGCCTGCTCCGGCGTAAGTGCCGAAGCGGTATGAATGGTAGTTGCGGCTTGTGTTGCGAAAATGGGGGGCGGACTTGCTGTTGGTGTATGGCTCGCCAGCAGGGCCTGGTAATCGGTGCCCAGACCATCCTGGCTGCGTGGCAGGGCTTGTAGTGTCAGCGGCTGTGATATGCCCTTGTCGTCACTCAGCAGCAGGGTCGGGCTGGCGGCAAACTGGCGGATAGCCGAGGGGCTGGTCAGCACCGGGGTGGTCAGTTGCAGCGTCCCTTGTGCTGGTGCTGTAAGGGTGACCAGCAGAGGAGCTGAGGTCACGCGTCCCGGGCTCTCGTTGGTGGATCGAGGGTCACTTGGGCTGTCAAAGCGCACCAGCAGTCGGGACTCTCCCGCCGGGAGCTCAATGGTCCGGGTGAAGGCCGAGGGTTTGCCCTGTGGCGAGGCGAGCAGGGTGAGGGTATCGGCCAGCTCCAGCCGGGCCGCCTGTGCCGGCACGCTGAGCAGCAGGGCAAACAGGGGGGATAATAGTAGGGGAGAGAGCAGGGAGGAGCGTGCCATCATAAGACTCCATAAAGGAGCCGGCCCGCAGGCCGGCAACCAGATCAGAATTCGTAGCGCAGGCCGAGGTGGTAGAAGCTCTCGCTGTTGCTGCTGCCACCAAAGCTGGTGATGGTGCTACCAGCCAGACCATCTTCACCATTGCGGATCACATAGGCGCTGTAGAGGGAAGATCGCGGGGTGAGCTTGTATTGCAGCTCCAGCGTAGTATCGCGCAGTGCCATCTGGTCGCCACCCTCGTTGACGAGGTGACGATAGCCTGCGCGGGCCGCCCACTTCTGGTTGATGTCATACACCGCGGTCAGTTCCCACACCTTGTCTTCACTGTCGGCACGGCCGTCGCGATAGGTCACCTGATCCTTGCTATAGAGGGCACCCAACATCAGAGGGCCGAGATAGTAGCGGGTACCAATCCCGGCGAAGCGATACTCATCGGCATTGGGATCGACCTTGCTGCCACTGCTCTGGGCGGCTTTGGTCTGCTGATACGCCACGACCGGAGCCAGTTTACCGGCATTGCCCAGATCGAAGATGTAGCGCAGGGCGCCGTTGTAGCCGTAATCAAGATCCGAGGTGCCGTTACCAAGGATGTAGGCGAGCGAGAGATCCAGATTGCCGAGGGTGTTCTGGTACTGCAGGGTGCCATCCTGACGGAACACCTGCACGGCGGTGGAGTCCACCTTGCTGGCCTGACGAGCCATGGAGACATCAGAGGCCGCAAACACATCGCCAATATCGGTGAACATGATGAGGCCGGAAGAGACGCGCCCGCCGGTCACCTTGCCCCACTGGCCACCGTCGATCCCGGCCCAGACGTAACGGGCAGTGAGGTCGCTGCTGTTCTTCTGCACGTTGTTGGCGTATTCGGCTGCATTGACCTGATATTGCGCCATGCCGATCACTGCGACATCGTCATTGACGGTCTGACGGGCGGTAAAGCCGATACGGCCATCGAAGTCACCCTGATCATTGCCGCTCTTCTTGTCGGAAATATTGAAGCCAAGACGACCGTAGAGGTCGACGTTGGAGCCATCGTCAGCCTGATAGATGACGGCCGCATGAGCGGAACCTGTGCCGAGCAGCGCGGGAAGAATCAGAGCAAGCATGGATTTTTTCATTTTTTATCGTTCCTGTACGGGCTCTGTGCCAGAGCCGGGATGAGTTCGGCCATGACCCCGATTGCTCGGGGCCAGACCTTGGCTAGAAATCCGGAGGAGGGATTAACTCAGATCGACGTTCTTGCAGCCGAACATCAGGGTGAAGAGATAGCCGCCGAGGTAGGCGACGGCGAGGCCGACCGCATAGACCATCATGCCGGGGAAGATCCCCTGGGCGGAGGTCATCAGCGGCAGGGCGACGATACCGGAGGGGCCAAAGACGGTGTTGAGGCCGACCGGCAGACCCAGCCAGGAGATCAGGCCAACCACGAAGCCCCCCAGCGAACCACCGCAGCAGGCAGTGATAAAGGGTTTGACCCGCGGCAGGGTGACGCCGTAGATGAGCGGCTCACCGACCCCCAGAATGCCCGGAATGATGGTGCCCTTCACCTGAGTGCGCAGTAGGGAATCCTTGCCTGCCCGGCTGTAGAGCGCCAGCGCAGCCCCTACCTGTCCGGCACCGGCCAGCGCCAGGATAGGAAACAGGGAGTTGAAGCCCTGGGCATCCATCAGCGCAAAGTAGACGGGAACGAACCCCTGGTGGATGCCAAACATCACCGAGATGAGGAACAGGCCAGCCAGAATAGCGGTACCGAACGGGTTGCCATTGAGGTTGATGAAGAGCCAGGACATGCCGTTATAGAGCTGCACGCCGAGGGGCATGATCAGGATAAAGGTGACAGCTCCCATGATCAGCAGGGTGATGCAGGAAGTGAGGATCATATCCAGACTGTCCGGCATGTAGCGGCGAACCTGGCGCTCAACCGAGGCGCCTATGATGCAGGCGATCAGCACGCCGATGATGTTGCCGCGGGGATCGATCTGATGCCCGAAGAAGTCGGTGATACCGGAGTAGATGCCGCTGCTGGCCTGAGGGTCATAACCCATGACAAACAGAGAGGCGATGATGGCACCGTTGACGCCGGAGCCACCAAACGCCTTCTGGGCGTTGTAGCCGATCAGGATGCTGAGGAAGCTGAACAGTCCCTTGCTGAAGAGCTTCATGTAGCCGACGAATTCGGCCAGCATGCCACCTGTCTGCTGTTCTTCCAGCAACAGGGTCTGTTCGATCAGGGTGGCACAGCCGAGCAGCAGACCCGCAGCGATAAAACCGGGGATCAGCGGAGTGAAAATGGTGGCAAACTTGGCCAGGAAGCGGTGCGCCGCACTGCTCTGCTTTTGCTTCAGCGCCTGCTTGTTGGCGGCGGCGATGTCGCCAAGATCCGCAGGTTGCGGGCGGGGGGCGGTGAGGATGCCAGCGTCCGTACTCAGCATACCGTTCATCATTTCGCAGGCGGTCTGGGCTTTGCCCGGACCAAGCACGATCTGGAACTGGTTGTCGCTTTCAATCACCCCCATCACCCCGGCGATCCGTTTGATAGTATCGCGATCGGCATGCAGGCTGTCCGCCAGGCTCAGCCGCAAGCGGGTCATGCAGTGGCCACAGTTGGTGATGTTATCCCGGCCGCCGATGGCCTGGATGATCTGGCCAATCATGGAATCAGTTATTTTTGCCATAAAGAACCCGGTCAGTCTGATGTGAGGGGGCGGATGCCCCCGCTTATGTTGTTATCCTGTCGCCATTGCTGGCGCGGCCAATGTGCGGTCGGCCGATTAATCTGTGCATTTGCTGATAAAGCCGCCGCTGCTTTTCAGCCGCTCTCGTGCTTCGCTGGCGGAGATATTGGCCAGGATCATTACGATGGCGGTCTTGCAGTGGCTATCTGCGGCGGCAAGAGCCTGCTCGGCCGTGCCACGGTCACATTCGGTTGCTTCCATGACGATGCGCTTCTGGCGTTCCACCAGTTTGGCGTTGGTCGCCTCCACATCTACCATCAGATTGCCGTAGACCTTGCCGGTGCGGATCATGGCACCGGTCGAGAGCATATTGAGGATCAGCTTCTGGGCTGTGCCCGCTTTCATGCGGGAGGAGCCGGTCACTATCTCGGGTCCGACCACGGCGACCATGCTTATGTCGGCCGCTTTGGCGAGCGGGCTGCCCGGGTTGCAGCTGATGCTGCACACTGTGGCACCCAGGCTCCTGGCATACTGCATGGCGCCCAGCACATAGGGGGTTCGCCCGCTGGCTGCGATACCCACCAGCACGTCGTGGGCACTGAAGTGGATGTTTTTAAGATCGTTGGCACCGAGTTCTGCATCGTCTTCGGCATTCTCCACCGCCTGCAGTATGGCCTTGTGGCCCCCGGCAATCAGGCCGATGACCCGTTCGGCAGAGACACCGTAGGTGGGTGGGCATTCGCTGGCGTCCAGAATGCCGAGGCGCCCGGAGGTGCCTGCCCCGATGTAGATCAAGCGGCCGCCTTTGCCAAATGCCGCAGCAATAGCATCGACCGCCTTGGCGATCTCGGGCAGCAGTTGGCCTACAGCCACTGCTACGTGTTGATCTTCTTGATTGATGATCCGCAGCATATCCAGCGTCGGGAGCTGATCGATCTCGATGCTGGCTGGATTGCGGGTTTCAGTAATCATGCTTGATAGGTCAATGGTCATCGCTTCCTCTACTTCAGGTCGTCGCCATCCCCGGCGTACATCATCTTTCTTGATGCTGGCTATCATGCTCGATTTTTGATTTTTATTATGAGATCTCTATCGCATAATTAATTATTCCATTAATTTTCGTTTTTTGTAATTAAAATTCCTGAAGAGGCGTACAGGTACAAGAGCGAAGATGACAGGGGGATTGGCTAGCCTGCTTGATGGGCATGCAACAAAAAGCCCCGGTCAGTAGGCCGGGGCTTGCAGAATCATCGGTGTTAATTGACCGAGATGGCGCGGGCGTCGATGAAGTAACGGGCCTTGCCCTGTTTGTCGATCTGGATTTTGGCGAGCAGCCTCTCTTGCTGCCGGTGTTCCCACAGTTGTTCTATGTTGGCAAGGGCTGGATTGGCTATGCCGAGCACATTCAGGTATTCGTGAAACAGGCTATGACTGCCGATTTCGGTCAGCATCTTGGTCATATGGGCACTCTTCTGGAACAAGGGGGGCAGATACAAGATAGCCATGTCGAGCTGAATGAGTACTGTACAAAAAACAGACAGGCTTTTCGTGCAACAACAGCGATGCAGCGGGTCGGGGAGTATGGGAGCTCAGATCACAAAAAGCCCCGGTCAGTGGACCGGGGCTGGCTGGTTATTCGGTATCAGTTGATGGATATGGCGCGAGCATCGATGAAGTAACGGGCATTGCCCTGCTTATCGATCTGGATTTTGGCGACCAGCTGCTCCCGCTTTTTATATTCCCAGTGTTGCTCAATCTTGGCGAGGGATGGGCTCGCAATCCCAACCACGTTCAGGTACTCGTGAAACAGGCTATGGCTCCCTATTTCGGTCAGCATCTTGTCCATCTGCATACTCTCCTGAAGTTGAGTGGGTATTCATCAACAAACCTATCAGCGTCCGTCTGAATAAAGTCTGTATAAAAAACAAACTAACCCATTTTTGTGTCAGTAACATGATCAGGAACAAGATCAGTGCAGATCGTCAGGGACTTTTTGATACCGTTTTCAATCAGAGCTGGCGGGCTTTTGCGGCAACTGATCAAACGTGCCGGAAGCCTGCGGTAGCGCCGGTGCGGTTTGCATGGTCTGGCCGCCGTGGAAGACCGGATCCTGTGCCACTTCCTTGATGCCGTTGATGCAAAACTGCATACCCATGCAGACCAGCAGGAAGCCCATGATGCGGGTCATGGCATCGATGCCGGTGGCGCCAAGGATCTTGCAGACCGGATCCGCCAGCTTCAATACTCCCCAGCTGATCAGGCTCATCAGAGCAAATGCAGTGACCATGGCGCCATAGATAGTGAGGCGGTTGTACTCGTCAGGCAGCTCGGCAATCTGGGCTGCCCCGCTTATTACCAGCGCCATGGTGCCCGGCCCGCACATGCTGGGCATGGTGAGTGGTACGAAGGCGATGCTCTGGTTGATATCGACCCCGCTCTGCTGGCTGGGGGCGGGGAACAGCATGCGAAAGCCGATAAAGCCGATGATGAGCCCCCCGGCCAGGCGCAAACCCGGGATGGAGATCCCGAACAGATCCAGAATCGAAGATCCGATAAAGAAGGTGATGCAGAGGGTGCAGAACAGATAGATGGCCGCCATATTGACCTGACGGCGCACGTGTTCGCGCGACATCCCCTTGCTCAGCCCCAGCAACAGGGTGGCTGTGGTGGGGGGATTGACCATGGGCAGCAGCGCCAGCAAGGCGAGAAATACGACCTGAAAGAACATGTTAAGCCTCGGGTAGCAGGGATGAATGGGAATACCTTGATCCAGGTGGTCACCTGACTCAAGAGGGAGGCTATCTTATGCTGGCGAAACTGAACATAAGCAGTACAAAAAAGCCCCGGCAGTTACCGGGGCTTGTTGTTCGGGTCAGGCCGCTTGCGGCGCTTGCTGTTGTCGGATGGCCCGTTGCTGGAACCAGAGCCAGAGGCCGATGGCAAAACCCAGCACCGACAGACTCACCACATAGTGGGAGGGGGCAAGCATGTCGCTCTTCATCCAGAGGGTCACCGCCATCGGGGTGAGGCCACCGAAGATGGCGTAGGCCACGTTGTAGGAGAACGACAGACCGGAGAAGCGCACCACCGGCGGGAAGGCGTTGACCATCACGTAAGGCACGGCACCGACAATCCCGACCGCAAAGCCCGCCAGCATGTAGAGCGGCACCAGCTGGCTCGTACCGGCCGTCAGACCGTGATAGAAGGCGTAGCTGGAGCCAGCCAGCAGCAGGGAGCCGAACATGAAGGTAAGACCGCTGCCCAGCAGGTCGATCAGTCGACCATAGACGATACAGCCGAGGGTCAGGGCGACGATCGCCAGCGAGTTGGCGGTCAGGGCGTCCGCCGGGCTGATGCCATAAACCTTCTGCAGATAGGTCGGGGTCATCAGGATCACCACCACGATCCCGGCGGAGAGCAGCCAGGTGAGCAGCATGGAGACTACGACGCTGCTCTTGTGGTTGCGCAGCACCGCCTTGAGGGGCAGCTCGTCAGCCAGGGTCTTGTTGGCTTTCATCTCGGCGAAGACCGGGGTCTCGTGCAACCAGCGACGCAGGTACATGGCAACGATGCCGAAGATGCCGCCCAGCAGGAAGGGCACCCGCCAGCCCCACTCGCTCACTTCGGCCGGCGTCAGGCTCTTGTTGACCGCAGTGGCAATGAGGGAGCCAAGCAGGATGCCGGCCGTCAATCCTGCGGTGAGCGTGCCGCAGGCGACCCCGACCCGACGGGCAGGGACGTGCTCGGCGACAAATACCCAGGCGCCCGGCACTTCACCGCCGATGGCAGCGCCTTGCAGGATCCGCAGTCCCAGCAGGGCGATGGGGGCGCCGATGCCGAGCACCGCATAGGTGGGCAGCAGACCGATCAACAGGGTCGGCAGCGCCATCATGATGATGCTGAGGGTGAACATCCGCTTGCGACCGATGAGATCGCCAAAGTGGGCCATGATGATGCCGCCAAGCGGGCGGGCCAGATAACCGGCGGCGAAGATGCCGAAGGTCTGGAACTGGCGCAGCCACTCGGGAATGTCGGCCGGGAAGAACAGCTCGCCGATGACCACGGCGAAGAAGACGAAGATGATGAAGTCGTAAAACTCCAGCGCACCGCCGAGGGCAGCCAGACTCAGGGTTTTGTAATCCTGTCGATTGAGGGGGCGGGCGTGATCGTGCTGTTGTGTGGTCGTGGTCATATCCGTATGTTTCCCATCGGTTTTTTTAGTTATTGTCACCCCGGGCAAGGGGCATATACAGGTGATCGAGAGTATGCTGCCTGCCTCTTGTGTGTAAATCGCGCAATTCGCAACACTGTCTTGCATCTTTTTGGGGCAATCCGAATGCCCCGCTGGCGGAGGAATGATGGAAAAGAAACGGGTACTGCTCTCCTGGAGCAGTGGCAAGGATTGCGCATGGGCTCTGCATCAGTTGCGGCAAGATCCCGCCATTGAAGTGGTGGGGCTGTTTACCACCCTCAATCAGGCATTCGAGCGGGTGGCGATGCACGGGGTGCGCAAGCAGCTGTTGACCGAGCAGGCCGCCTGCGTCGGGCTGCCTCTCATCACCATCGATCTGCCCTGGCCCTGCAGCAACGAGGATTACGCCCGCATCATGACTGGCTTTATCGCCGATGTGGTGGCACAAGGGATCCGCTATATGGCCTTTGGCGACTTGTTCCTCGAGGATGTGCGCGCCTACCGTGAAAAGCAGCTGGCAGGCACTGGCATCGAACCACTGTTCCCGCTGTGGGGCAGCAATACCCGTGAACTGGCGCCGCAGATGGTAGCCGCTGGGTTGAAGGCGCGGATCAGTGCTCTCGACCCGAACAAGCTGGATGCCAGCCTGGGGGGCCACGACTTTGACGAGGCACTGCTGGCGGCGCTGCCGGAGGGGGTCGATCCGTGCGGCGAGAACGGCGAGTTTCACACCCTGGCCTATGATGGCCCCATGTTCTCCCGTCCGCTCGGCATTCGGGTCGGCGAGACAGTGGTGCGCGACGGCTTTGTCTTTACCGATCTGCTGCCAATCTAGGATTAATTATCGGGCGTCAAATGCTCCCTTTTGCAGGAGCTTTCACAGATTTGAAGGGCGGGATGGGGGCACTATTGGCCCCCTCTTTTGATTGAAGATGACAACCTGCCTTATGAAACACATCTCTCGTCCGGCGCTGCTTGCCTCCTTGCTGGCTGCCGCCCTCTCTCTGCCTGCCGTGGCGGGTCAAGCCGCTACCGTTCAGCCTATCCCTGCCGGTGTCACCACCGTCACTCTGGCCCAGCAGGCGCCGATCCACTGGGTGTCAGTGGAGCAGATTGCCAAGAGTCTGGATGGCCTGCCCCCGATGGCAGTCGGGTTTGATATCGACGATACCCTGCTCTTCTCCAGCCCGGGTTTTTATCGCGGCAAGCAGGAGTTCTCACCCAACGACGAGAGCTATCTGAAGAACCCCGCCTTCTGGGAGAAGATGAATAACGGCTGGGATGCGTTCAGCATGCCGAAAGAGGTGGGCAAGGCGCTCATCGCCATGCATCTCAAGCGTGGTGACCACATCTATTTCGTCACCGGTCGCTCGGCCACCAAGACCGAAACCGTGAGCCAGACTCTGCAGCAGACCATGAATATTCCGGCTGACCAGCTCAATCCGGTGATCTTCGCCGGCGACCAGCCGGGCCAGAACACCAAGGTGCAATGGCTCAAGGATAAGCAGATGAAGCTCTTCTACGGCGACGCCGACGGGGATATCAAGGCGGCGCAGGAGGTCGGCATTCGCGGCATTCGTCTGCTGCGGGCCGCCAACTCCAGCTATCGGCCACTGCCGTTGGCAGGGGCGCTGGGAGAAGAGGTGATCATCAACTCCCAGTTCTGATCCGGAGCGGATCCATGCAACAAGGGCGGGGCCATTGGCACCCGCCCTTGTTGCATCCGTTATTCAGCTCGGGTCACTCGTCTGCCCACGGCATCTCGGGCAGGCTGTCGAGGAACTCGCCGTAACGGGTCAGATTGAAGGGGCCCTGATCGGCCTCCATTGCCATCAGCTCGGCACCGAGGGCGCAGGCGATATATTGCAGCGCCTCTTCCCGCGGGGTGCCCTTCATCACCAGCCGCATCAGGGTCGCCTTCACATGGGGCGGGTGGCCATCGTTGAGCTGGTTTTCCACCATCTCCAGCAGCGTCTCTTCGTCAAAAAATTCCTGAGTGTCGTTCATGGGATATCCGTAACAGTGAATGTGGCGGCCAGTATAGCCTGAATGGGGCTAACACCTTGAACAGCCAGCGAATAAACAATCCGATGGGGAGACCATTTGTTACCCATAATTAGGAAGAGTTTGCCAAGGCAAACAGGTTGGAACACAGATAACATGGATGGACACGCCTATGCCCACGATAGATTCCCTGCTGGCTGAGCCCAAGCTACTACCCCAGATCCCGGAAGTGATGCGCGATTTGATCCAGACCTTCAATGAAAAGGATCCGGATCTGCTCAAGATCAGCAAGCTGATCAACAAGGACCCTGTCATCTCCGCCAAGCTGTTGCGTTTGGCCAACTCGGCCAAGTTCGGCAGCAGTCGCCAGATCGGCACCGTCAATGAAGCCTCGGTGCGGCTGGGGTTGGCGATGGTACGCAACATGGTGCTGGCCTGCGGGCTCACCGAATCGGTCACTGCGGTGCCCGGCATTGACCTCAAACACTTCTGGGGCAGCGTGTTCAACGTGGCGGAGCTGGCCCGTCGTCTGGCGGTGAAGAAGGGGATGAAGGGGGATGAGGTCTTTACCTGCGCCCTGCTCTACGATCTTGGCCGACTGGTGATGCATGTGGGCCTGCCGGAAAACACCGTCCATCACATCCACGATCTGGAGCTGCACAAGGGGCGGGCCAAGGCGGAAGAGCTGGTGGTTGGCTTCAACTATGCCCAGGTCGGGGCGGCCATGGCACGTTACTGGAAGTTCCCCGAGACCATCAGCAATGCGGTGGAGTATCACTACAACCCCATGCTGGCCAAGGAGTTCTCTCCCGAGGCCGGGTTGATCCATCTGGCGATCGTGCTGGCTGCGCAATCCGATGTGGGGGAAGAGGCGCCACCCGAGTGGCCCCACAAGGTGGCAGATGCGCTGGGGTTGAGCTGGGCCGATTGTGCCGCCCAGTTCACTGCGCTGCGCGAGCAGGGTAATGGCTATGCCGGGTTGCTGGCTGCCTGACCACTCTGCTACCGCTGTGTGACATCGTAAAAAGGGGCCGAGGTTGGCCCCCTTTTCATGGCCGTGAGCCCGCTATTGCTTGTCAGTCGGTTGTCGAGGGGGCACTCTGCTGACTTCGCCTGTTTTGAGAGAGCCCTTGCCATGATTACCTCCCCCCGTCTCGTTCTGCGTGAACTGACCATCGCCGATGCCCCCTTTATTCTTGAGCTGCTCAATGACGGTGACTTCTATCGCTACATCGGTGATCGGGGCATTCGTACCCTGGAACAGGCGCAGGAGTATATCCAGCAGGGACCGGCGGTGAGCTATGCCCGTCATGGTCACGGCCTCTATCTGGTCGAGCGCAGGGAAGATGGCGCCAGCCTCGGTATCTGCGGCCTTATCAAGCGCGACAGCTTGCCCCGTGAAGATATCGGCTACGCCTTCCTGCCGCAGTATCGCGGTCAGGGTTATGCCATCGAAGCGGCGCAGGCTGCTCTGGCCGATGGCAAAAGCCGGTTGGGGATCGGGCAGGTAGTTGCCATCGTCACTCCGGGCAACGAGCGATCCATCGGCCTGCTGGCCAAGCTGGGGCTGGTGCACAGTCGACTGGTCAAATTGAGCGAAGATGCCGATGAGTGCCTGCTGCTCGAATCCGGGGTAACGGAGTAACGTTCCGGCTGTCTGTGAGCCGGTCGATGCCAGGAGAGGGGAGCCCCACTTTCGGGAACAAGTGTCCCGTTTCCTAAGATCTTGTCAGCCAGCCCATCAAAAATGAGTTTTTGGGAGTCTCTGTTCCGTAAGCGAGACGCACCTGACGGGACCAGCCCTGCATAGTAGGCACACTGGTTTCACCGTCATTGGAGCAATGGACATGAGAACTCCCAATATCACCTTTATCGGCGCAGGCTCTACCATCTTTGTGAAGAACATCCTGGGGGATGTGTTTCACAAACCGGCCCTGAAAAATGCCAACATCTCCCTGATGGACATAGATCCACAGCGGCTGGAAGAGTCCCAGATTGTGGTGCGCAAGCTGATGGATTCCAGCGGTGCCAAGGGGCTGTTCAGTTGCCATACCGAGCTGAAACCTGCGCTGGCAGGGGCCAACTTTGTCATCGTTGCTTTCCAGATCGGCGGTTACGAGCCCTGTACCGTGACCGATTTCGAGGTGTGCAAACGCCACGGTCTCGAACAGACCATTGCCGATACGCTTGGGCCCGGCGGCATCATGCGGGCACTGCGCACCATCCCTCATCTTTGGCGGGTGTGCGAGGTAATGAGCGAGGTGTGCCCCGACGCCACCATGCTCAACTACGTCAACCCGATGGCGATGAACACCTGGGCCATGTATCAACAGTTCCCTCATATCAAGCAGGTGGGACTGTGCCACTCGGTGCAGGGAACGGCGCACGAGTTGGCCCGTGATCTCGGCATCGATCCGGCGACCTTGCGTTATCGCTGTGCCGGTATCAACCACATGGCCTTCTATTTGACCCTTGAGCATCAGCTGGAGAGCGGCGAATTCGTCAATCTCTATCCCGAGCTGCTGGCTGCCTATGAAGCGGGGACTGCCCCCAAACCCGGCCTGCACCACAACCAGCGTTGCCAGAATCTGGTGCGCTACGAGCTGTTCAAGAAGTTTGGCTACTTTGTTACCGAATCTTCCGAGCACTTTGCCGAGTACACCCCCTACTTCATCAAGCCGGGACGCCCCGATCTCATCGAGCGCTACAAGGTGCCGCTCGACGAGTATCCCAAGCGCTGCGTCGAGCAGATTGCCCGCTGGCAGGATGACCTCACTGCCTATCGTCAGGCCGAACGGGTCGAGGTGCCCGAATCGAACGAGTATGCGAGCGTCATCATCAACTCCCTCTGGAGCGGTGAGCCCAGCGTCATTTATGGCAACGTCAGAAACGACGGCCTCATTACCAACCTGCCGGATGGCTGCTGCGTGGAGGTGCCCTGTCTGGTGGATGCCAACGGCATTCAGCCCACCGCCATCGGTCGGCTGCCAACCCATCTGGCCGCCCTGATGAGCACCAACATCAACGTGCAGGCGCTGGTCACCGAGGCGATCACCGAGCGCAAGCGGGAAAGCATCTACCATGCAGCCCTGCTCGACCCCCACACCGCAGCAGTGCTTGGCATGGACGAGATCTACGCCCTGATCGACGAACTGATTGAAGCCCACCGCGGCTGGTTGCCGGAGTGGATTCACGGCTGAGCAAGAGCCCCCTGCGGGGGGCTTAACCCCCAAGGAGATAAACCATGAGCGTCTCGCTGAAAACCAAGTTGAGCTATGGCTTCGGGGCCTTCGGCAAGGATTTTGCCATCGGCATCGTCTACATGTACCTGATGTTCTATTACACGGATGTGGTGGGGGTGTCGGCTGCCTTCGTCGGCACAATCTTTCTGATTGCCAGGATTTGGGATGCGGTCAATGACCCCATCATGGGGTGGATTGTCGACAATACCCGCAGCCGTTGGGGCAAGTTCAAACCCTGGATACTGATAGGTACAGTGGTCAACTCCATCGCCCTGGTGATGGTGTTCAGTGCCCACTATTTCGAAGGGACGGCCCTGCTCGTCTATGTGGCCATCACCTACATCCTGTGGGGCATGACCTATACCCTGATGGATATACCCTTCTGGTCGCTGGTGCCAACGTTGACCATCGACAAGCACGAGCGCGAGGCACTGGTTCCCTATCCCCGCTTCTTTGCCAGTCTATCCTGGCTCATTACCGGTGCCATCGGCCTCAAGGTAGTGGACTATTTTGGCCAGGGGGACAAGGCCCACGGTTTTCTGATGTTCACCTTCATCCTGGTCGCCTTCTTTCTTGTCTCGACTCTGGTCACCCTGCGCAATGTTAAGGAGCGCTACAGCTCGGCCGCGACCCCCACTGTCAGTCAGCAGCGCACCACCATCATGGATTCGGTCAAGCTTATTTTCCGCAACGATCAGCTCACCAGCGTGCTGTTTATGGCGCTCAGCTACAACGTGGCGAACAACACCATCACCGCCTTCGCCATCTACTACTTTACCTATGTGATTGGTCAGGAGTCCCTCTTTCCCAGCTTCATGATGTACGGGGGCATCGCCAACCTGATCACCCTGATGATCTTCCCGCGGCTGGCCCGCTTCATCTCGCGGCGGGTGCTCTGGGCGTTGGCCTCACTCTGCCCCATAACGAGCTGCCTGATGCTGATGTATATCGGTTTCATTGCTCCCCAGAATGTCGCGCTGATCATCCTCTCCGGCATCCTGCTCCACATAGGTACCGCCCTGTTCTGGGTGCTGCAGGTGATCATGGTCGCCGACACGGTCGACTATGGCGAGTACAAGCTTGGCACCCGCAACGAGAGCATCGCTTACTCGGTGCAGACCATGGTGGTCAAGGCTGGCTCGGCCTTCGCCGGCTTCTTCATCGGTGTCATGCTGACTCTGGTCGGTTATGTCCCCAATGCGGTGCAGAGTGCCGAAACCCTCTTCGGCATGCAGGCCATCATGGTGGTGCTGCCGGCCATCTTCTTTGCCCTGACCCTGTTTGTTTACTTCCGCTTCTACAAGCTCAACGGCCACTACCAGAGCAAGGTGGTAGATCATCTGATGTGCAAATATGAATCCGAAAGTATCGAGGCTAAGCAGGCGCAGGCGGCGGCCAGCTGATCTCTTCCACCTATAACGCCGACCTTGGGGTCGGCGTTCATCATCAAAGGAGTTGAACATGGGATATCCAATGAGTCGCCGGGCCCGTCTCTCATGCGCCATGATGGCGGCAGGCATCGCTACCCTCTGTGCGCAGCCGGCGGTCGCCGCCGGAGTGGAGGCAGCATCGCAACCGGCCGTGCATCTCAGCTCTTCCAGCACAGAACTGGCGGAAGGGTTCAATTGGGCGGCCGCCAAAACGGCGCAGTTCATCATGACCGGCCAGCGTGGCGTCACCAACAAGGACGAGTACCACCCGGAGGGGGATGGCACCGGTCTGCATGACTACATCCCCTCCTACTGGGCCGGCTATTACGATCGCACTGCCTTTTACGGACGCGACTTTGCCCATCAGGTTGCCGGTGCCGAGATTGCTGGCTGGCGCGCCGAGAACTTTTCGATGTTCAAGGTGTTTGCTCGCAATGCCACCGACGCGCGCAAGTGGTATACCCTCTGGGCCTTCAACTTTGATGGCTTTCCCCACACCATCGACTACAAGGACGACAGCTGGTTCGTGCGCGAGGTGCCCGCCCAGTTCGAGTTGGTGGAGAAGGCTTACCACGCCTACCTCTGGAGCGGCGATCGCCGCTATATCGAGGATCCCGAGCTGTGGTCCTTTTACGGCAAGGTGCTGACCGACTTCATCGCACTGCATGATGAGCAGCACCCCAACGGGATCGCCGAGGGCAAGGGAGGTATTTTCCAGGGATCCTGCACCTACAACGAGCGGGGTGAGCACCCGATAGAGGCAGCCGATGCCATCGGCTCCCAGTATCAGGCGACGCTGGCTTATGCCGCTATGCTGCAGGCTCGCGGTGAAAAGCGGGCGGCGCAAGTCTGGCAGCGCAAGGCGGTGCTGCTGAAGCTCTACTTCAACGAGGAGTGGAGCCGGGTTGCCGGGGATGAGCAGGGCCACTATGCCCGCATCCTCGACAGCAATCTCAGCAAGCGCAACGATTTTGGCAAGGAGAACAGCTGGTTTATTCCGATGAAGCGGCTATCAGAGCCGGGGCCGCGCAATGACCGCTATCTCGACTTTATCAGCGAGATGGTGGGCGAGGGGAGCGGCTCGACACCACAGGCACCCGCCAACATCGAGGCCTACACCTATCTGCCGGATACCTATTTCCCCTATCAGCGCAACGAGGAGGCGTGGCGCTGGATGCGCTACATTCTGGCCAAGCGAAATCTCCCCCATGAGCGGCCTAGTCAGGGCACCAATGGCGACTATCCGGAGATCTCCTTTACGCTGGTGTCGCAGACCGTGGAGGGGATGATGGGGGTTGAGCCGGATGCGGCCGCGCACCGAGTGGCAACCCTGTCCCGATTGCCCGCTTTCATCGACTGGGTAGCCATCGAGCAACTGCCGGTCGGGGCCCACCGGTTGTCACTGCGCCATGAGGGCGTTACCGCCAGCAAGTTGGGCAACACGGGGCCGCGCGCGCTGTTCTGGGAGGCCCGCTTCCCGGGCAACCACGGATTCCTGCTGGTGGATGGCAAGCTGCGCAAGGCGCGTATGCAGCGCCTCAACGGAGTCACTGTGAGTGCGGTCGAGGTGACTGTGCCGCCGGGTGGACGAGTGAATGTATCGGTACCGTCCCGCTAAGCGGTGAGAGATTGAGTCAGGGGGGGCGTGAGCCCCTTTTTTATTTGGGAATTTACTGCGAAGAGTTGGCCCGTTCCCGACTCAGTTGGCGGTAGCGACTCGGTGTCAGCCCCAGATAACGCTGGAAGGTCTCATAGAAGCGGCTGCTGGAGTTGAAACCTGCCGTCAGTGCGACATCGAGGATGGTGCGGTCGGTATCGCTGAGCAGGGCTCTGGCATGGTTGATCCGCATCGCGGTGACGTACTGCTTGATGCTCATCTGCATCACCTTCTGAAACAGCCCCATGGCGTAGTTGGGGTGCAACCCAACATGATCGGCCAGCTCCCTGGTGGTGAGCGGGGCATCATGGTGGGCGGCAATGTATTCGAGCATCTGCTGCACATGGAACTGGGAGTGTTTTGAGGCACCCGTCGTCGTCCCCTGATTGCTGTGGTTGGCGAGCAGGCGGCTCCAGCCATCCAGCCCTAGGCGCCGCAACATCATGCAGATCTCGTCGGCAACCAGTTGCTGACGGCCAGGGTCATCCATCCGGCTCTCCGTGACCCAGCGGGTCAGTTCAAACTCGCTCACCAGCATGGCTGATCGCGACTGCAGTACGCCGCCATGGGTGACCTGATTCAGCAGCTCCCGATTGATGGGCCAGGAGAGAAACAGATGGATCGGTATATTGATGAGACCCATCTGCGAGCAGTGGCCGATACGGGTCAGCTGATGGGGGATGGCCGCCCAGAACAACCCTGCATGCCCTGCCGCTAGGGTAAAGGATTGGCCATTCATGGTGTACTCCACATCACCGTCGAACGGGATGTTGACTTCCACCTGGCCATGCCAGTGGTAACCGGCCATCTCGTGGGGAGCCCGCAGTTCCACATCGATCGCCTCATAAACGGAGTAGAGCGAGAGGGGGCTGCTTAGCCCCTCATCGGTCTCGTGCACGCTGGAAAAGTAGGGGCGTTCAAGCTTCGTCATCATGCAGGCATCGTTATCAGGTGGATTGAAGAGACCCTGTTTGTATCACCATTCCGAGTCTCTGCCTGTGGCGGTCGTTCCGTTATTGCATCTTGTGGTGCACCAGAGCAGGAAACTGCCGGTGAACTCACAGTTGGGGTATGCAGGAGACAGCGGGGTGGCATGCTCTACCCCTGTTGTCCCCTGCTCTGCGATGTCATCTGGACACCAGCCGCTCCAGTCCGGTGAGTGCTTGTTCCAGATAGCTGCGCGGGCAGCCCAGATTGAGGCGAATAAAGCCCTGCCCCCCTTTGCCAAAGCCGATCCCCATCGACGGGACAACTCTCGCCTCTTCGATAAGCCGCTGTTTCAGCTCATCGTCATCCAGCTCCAGCTGGCGGCAATCGATCCAGGCCAGATAGGTGGCATCGGCCTCCATCAGTTGCAGACGGGGCAACCGGGTTGCCAGCTGCTCGGCAAACCAGTGGCGATTATCTGTCAGATAGGCGAGCAGCCCGTTTAGCCATGCCTCGCCGTGCTGATAGGCCGCAGTGGCAGCCTCCATGGAGAGCGCATTGAATACATCCAGACCATGGGCATCGAGACGCTGTTTGAAGCGCTGGCGCAGCGCAGGATCCGGGATGATGAAGTTGGAGATGCGCAGCGAGGAGAGACCGAAGCTCTTGCTGGCAGAGGTCGCCACCACCATGTTGGGCAGCAAATGGGGCGGCAGGGAGAGCACCGAGGTGTGCCGATGGCCAGCCAGTTGCAGATCGGCCCAGATCTCGTCTGATACCAGCGTCACGCCGTGTTGCTGGCACAGGGTCGCCAGTTCATAGAGCTCGGTGAACGTCCAGCTCCTGCCGGTCGGGTTGTGGGGATTGCAGAGGATCATCATGGCGGGGCGCTCCACCATGAAGAGACGTGCCAGCTGCGGCAGATCCATCTCGTAGCGATTCCCTTTTCGCAGCAACGGGTTATCTAGCAGTCGTCGCTCGTTCAGCGCGATGATCTTGGCAAAGGAACCATAACAGGGGCCCTGGACAACAATCCCTTCTCCGGGTTGTGTCAGCATTTGCAGTAGCAGCGAGATGCCGGGGATCACCCCCTCGACGGAGTGGATCCACTCCCGTTCTATGGTGATCTGATGGCGCCGGGCAAACCACTGTTGTATGGCGCTGAAGTAGTCATCCCGTCGCTCGCTGTATCCGAATACGCCGTGGGCGACCCGCCGTTGCAGTGCCTGCTGCACGGTTGGTGGACAGGCAAAGTCGAAATCGGATACCCACATGGGTAGAAGATCGCTGCCGTCGATGCCAAGGTACTGGGGCATACAGTCCCACTTGATGGAGTTGGTATTGTGGCGATCAATCACTTGGTCAAAGTTGTGCTCCGGCATCTTATCGCTCCTCCGCCACTGTCATGGTCCGCGGCTCCTCTGTCACCTCTTTCCGGTCTGCATAGGCGATGCCAATACCGGTAAAGCCGTAGCCCAGGGCAAAGAAAAGGGCGGCATAGCACTGGATGGCCCAGGGGAGGTAATCGAGCGTCGGGATGCCAAGGGTGCCCGCCATATAGACACCAGCAGCCGTCCAGGGGATCAGGGGCTCAATCACGGTGCCCGCATCCTCTATGGTGCGGGAGAGGTTCTTGGTATCCAGCCCCATGCGACGGTAGGCGTCCTGAAACAGCTCGCCCGGGATGAGCAGGGCCAGCTTGCCGTCACTGGTGGCACCGGTGACCAGCAGGGTGGTGGCAATGGTCGAGGCGATCAATTGGCCAGTGGAGTGAATAAGGGTCAGCAGGCGATTGATGATGAGGTCGAGCGCCCCCGTCAGGGTCAGTACACCGGCAAAGGAGAAGGCGCAGAAGACTAGTAGAATGGTGCTCATCATCGAGAACATGCCACCGCGATTGAGTAGGCGGGGGATATCGGGGAGCAGCTGGCTGACGTCATGACCCTGCGGGGTGAACATGGTGAGGTTGAAGCCGTCGATCAGGGCATTGAAACCGGACTGTAGCGGCAATCCCTGCAACGTAATCCCGAGGATAATGGCGATGGCGCTGGCCAGCAGCATCAAGGGAATAGTGGGCTTCTTGGCGATCGCCCCCCACAGCACAATCAGCGGGGGCAGCAGCAGGAGAGGATTGAAGTGGTAGAGCTGCTCCAGTGTGGACAGGATGGTGATGACCTTCTCCGGTGTGGCCACCTCTTCACCGATGACTGAAAAACCGGCGACGAAGAAGACGCCGGCAGCCAGCAGGAAGCTGGGCAGCGTGGTCCAGAGCAGGTGCTGGATATGGGCGTAGAGGGTGGTATCGGCCACAATGGCGGCGAAGTTGGTCGAATCGGAGAGAGGAGAGATCTTGTCGCCGAAATAGGCGCCTGACACCACCGCCCCGGCTGCCGCTGCCAGCGAAACATCCAGACCGTGCGCAACCCCCATCAGGGCTACCCCGACGGTGCCCGCTGATCCCCAGGAGGTACCGGTACAGACCGAGACCAGACTGGTGATGAAGAAGGCCGCAATGAGAATGTATTGCGGGCTGATCAGCTTGAGCCCCCAATAGACCATGTAAGGGATGGTGCCGCTGAACATCCAGCTGCCAATCAATCCACCCACACAGACCAGGATCAGAATGACCGGCATCGCCTTGGCCAGCTTCTGGACGATGGACTGGATGATCTCGTCCCAGCTATATCCCTGCCAGCAGGCGAGCAGTGCGGTGAAGATGGCGGACAGCAGGAGCAGTGGCTCAATGCGCAATCCCATCAGAACATAGCCAACGATCAGGAGCCCCAGCATCACCAGAATGGGTAATGTGGCAAGCCCCAGGGTCAGGGTCTTTCTCTCTTGTTTCATCACAGTTGATCCATCGTTTCAGAACATGGCGCCATTGTGGGGCGAGCAGCCTGGTGGAAATGTGAGCCTTGCACGCCAGCCATGTAACCGGTTACATGGTGTTCTGGAACGTGATCATGGTCGCAGAAGGGGAGGTTGCGTCAGGGGGATAACCGACTCGCGAATGACCAGTGCAGGGGTGAACTCATGGATCTCCGGGCCCGGGTCCTGCTGTTGCAGTCGGGTGATGGCCAGCTCGGTAGCCCGTTTGGCCATGGTCTCAATGGGGTAGTGCAGAGTGGTCAGTGTCGGGTAGAGGTAGCGGGCCAGCATGATGTCATCGAAACCGATAATCGACAGGTCTTCAGGGATCCGTCGCCCGCATTTCCTCAGGTGCGACATCATGCCTGCCGCCATCACATCGTTGAAAGTGAGCACGGCGGTTACCTCGGGGCACTCAGCAAGCAAGCGCGCCGCCGCCTGTTCGCCCCCCTCCTCGGTAAAGGGCTGGCTGATAACCCACTGTGGTTTGAGTGCCAGATAATAGTGAGCCATTCCTTGCTCATATCCCTCCAGGCGGAGCTGCCGATCGGCGATGGGCAAATCACAGGTGATGAAGCCGATCCGGCGATGACCTTGAGCCACCAGATGGTCGACGGCGGCTCGGGTGCCTGCCCGGTTGTCCAGCCAGACACTGCGGTGAGCCAGCTCGGGCAGATAGCGATTGATGGGAATGAGTGCTGGCATGTGTGAGGCGTAACGGAGCAGCAGTTCGTCAGAGAGGCGAGTGGTATGGGCAACGATGGCTTCGCAGCCCTGATTGATCAGAAACTCGAGCCCATACTGCTCCTGCTCGCTTTGATGGGACCCGCTACAGACCATCAACCGAAAGCCGTGCTGCCGGCTGATGGCTTCTACTCCGCGGGCCAGTCTGGCAAAGAAGGGATCGGCCAGATTGCCGGTCAACAGGCCGAGCATATTGCCGCTGCGTTTTGCCAGAGCCACTGCCGCCATGTCGCGTCGATAGTCGAGCGCACGCATTGCTTTCTCTACCCGTTCCCTGGTCGCCGGTTCAACATGGGCAGAGTTATTGATCACTCTTGAGACGGTTGCCGTCGAGACCTTGGCGAGGGTTGCGACCTGTCTGATGGTGGCCATCTGATTGCCTTGTTCATACTCCGGAGATAAGGGGCTCTCTTATAACGACAACTCGGTATGTCAGCTACCTCTTGCGGTTCGCTTTACTGCGATTTGTGATCGGAGTGGCACATTGGTGGTTTGCAAGGCGAATGAGATAAAGAGGTTAAGGGAAGGAGCAGAGACGATGCGGGGTGTACTATCACCAGATGATGGCAGAGGGGGATAAGCAAAGAGGCCGCCGTGAGTTGCGGCCTGTCTGCATCGGGCGCTGCCGGAGGGCAGGCAGGATCAGTTGAGGTCTTCGATGGAGAACTCGCCAGCGATACCATCACAGGAGATGGCGAAACCGCCGCTGAAGCGGGTGCTGAACTGGATCAGAAACGCATCATTGTCGTGCTCTTGCACAGGCAGGTTGATGGGCTTGCTACGACGCAGGGGCTTGTGTGTTTGTACTGCTTTCATCATGGTATTTCTCTATATAAATTAGGTGTTTGCTCCTTGTATTGGCAAATGTCAGGTCAATGGGCGCGGTCGATTGGGTGAACGACAAGCGCGCAGGAATACCCAGCCCGGTTAAGGGGCGTCTGCACTTTCAAGGAATATGCTGATGCATAAATCAAATTGGGTGGGCAGATCGGGTCTGCACCGTGAGAGCCGGGCAACGCAGGCAGACAGCCTGACGGTTCTCAAGGCGAGTAAATCAGAAGAAGGTTATGCGGGTACTGGCAGGATTCATCGTGAGGTGAAGCATTGCAGGGTAAACATAAACAGGGCTGATTAACTAGCCGGCGCGCATTCTCTCCTCGAAATGAATAAAAAGCAAACAATAATTTGCCGATGTTGAAGTCAGTACGCTTTTCCTCTGTGTAATCAAGGGGCTATCAGCAGCAAATATTCGCAACTATCCGCCATAACAAGAGGGCTCCCGACGGGAGCCCTCTCTCATTCTGCAATCAGCACAGTGGGCCGACTCAGTAGTCGCCACAGGCCTTTTTGGCAGCCGTGATCATCGGGGTGATGGTCATGCCTTGCACCACGATGGAGAACATCACCACCGAGTAGGTCATCACCAGGATGACCTGACGCAGGTCGACGCCATGTTCCGGTATCATCATGACGCCGGAGGGGAGTGCCAGTGCCATCGCCATCGCCAGACCACCGCGCAGGCCACCCCAGGTGAGGATCCGCACCGAGAAGGTGTTGTAATTGCGGAATCGGCGGAAAGCCACATAGGGCAGCGACACGCTGATAAAGCGGGCACCCAGGCAGAGCGGCACCGCAATGACCAGCAGGATCCAGTCACGCCAGGCGAGATCCAGCAGTACCAGCGCCAGACCGATCAGCAGGAACAGCAGGGCGTTGAGGAACTGGTCCATCAACTCCCAGAAGTGATCCAGGTGATGGCTGCTCTGCTCGGAGAAGCCGGAGTGACGGGTCCAGTTGCCGATCATGATGCCGGTGACCACCATGGCCAGTGCGCCAGAGACGCCGATCATGTTGGCAAAGGCAAAGCCGGCGGTCGGGATGCAGAGGGTCAGCAGCAGCTCCAATGAACCGTCGTCGGTGGCGCTGATCATCACGTGGGCGATGAGGCCCAGCACTGCGCCGAACAGGATGCCACCGAGGGCTTCGTGCAGGAACAGACCGGCTACGCTACCGAAGGTGGGCTCGACACCGCCAAAGGCGACGGCAAACACGGTAGCGAAGATGACGAGGCCAACACCGTCGTTGAACAGGGATTCCCCTTCGATCTGGATGGCGATCTGGGGTGGCGCTTTCATCTTCTTGACGATGGCCAGTACGGCAATCGGGTCAGTGGGGGAGATCAGCGCGCCGAACAGCATGCAGTAGACCAGCGGCAACTCCCAGCCCAGCAGCTTGGCGATAAACCAGAAGCCGTAGCCGATGAGGAAGGTGGAGAGCAGGGTGGCAATGATGGCCAGAATGGTGATCTCCCACTTCTGGCTACGCAGCGCCTTGAGGTTGATGCCAAGGCCACCGGCGAACAGCAGGAAGCCCAGAATCCCCTTCAGCAGGAAGTTCTGGAAGTCGATGCTCTCCATGGTCTTGACGGCAAGAGGTTCCAGATTGAACCAACCCAGTTTGCCAAACAGCACCAGCAGTGCGGAGATCAGCATGGAGCCCGCAGTAATGGCGATGGTGGTCTGGATCTTCACAACATACTGGTTGGCAAAGGCGATAAAAATCGCCAACGCTGCCAGAAAACAGAGTGTGTAGTAGACGCTCATAGTTATTTTTTTCTCGTTGGTAGACAGCAAGCACGTATTCCTATGCAGGACGGGCATAGGTTACTCTCGGGCCCTATGTTACTCATTACCCATAAATGAGTATATGGCGGCGTGTTTGGACTGATAGACGGCTAGATTTCCATTTTATTTGTTTGCTGTTAGGATGCTGTTTACGCAGTTGCATGGATGTAAGAGGAACACGCGGTGTCGAACGTAATGTCGAGCAGAGAGCCGAGCAAGCAGTCGGACGTAACAAAGAAGCTGGAAGCCTGCCTCAGGGAGCGGATCCTGATCATCGACGGGGCCATGGGCACCATGATCCAGGGCTACAAGCTGGGGGAGGCGGATTATCGGGGTGAGCGGTTTGCTGACTGGCATACCGACATCAAGGGCAACAACGATCTGCTGGTGCTGACTCGTCCGGCGGTGATCCGCGAGATCCACGAGCAGTATTGCGCTGCCGGGGCCGACATTCTCGAGACCAACACCTTCAACGCCACTCGCATCGCCATGGCCGATTACGAGATGGAAGAGTTTTCCGCCGAGATCAACCGGGAAGCCGCCCGTCTGGCCCGCGCCGTGGCAGACGAGTGGACGGCAAAAGATCCCGCCAAGCCGCGTTTCGTAGCAGGGGTGTTGGGCCCGACCAACCGTACCGCCTCCATCTCGCCGGATGTGAACGATCCCGGCAAGCGCAACGTCACCTATGACCAGCTGGTGGCCGCCTACACCGAATCGACCCATGCCCTGATCGAGGGCGGCGCCGACATCATACTGATCGAGACCATCTTCGATACCCTCAACGCCAAGGCCGCGGCTTTCGCGGTGGAAGGGGTGTTCGAGGTGCTGGGCTACAGCCTGCCGGTGATGATCTCCGGCACCATTACCGACGCCTCCGGTCGTACCCTCTCGGGCCAGACCACCGAAGCCTTCTACCACTCGCTGCGCCACGTCAAACCGGTTTCGTTCGGCCTCAACTGTGCGCTTGGGCCAGATGAGCTGCGCCAGTATGTGGAGGAGCTGTCGCGCATCAGCGAATCCTGCGTCAGCGCCCACCCCAACGCCGGTCTGCCCAATGCGTTCGGCGAGTACGATCTCGATGCCGTCGAGATGGCGGAGCATATCCGCGAGTGGGCCCAAAGCGGCTTTCTCAACCTGGTCGGTGGCTGCTGCGGCACCACCCCGACCCATATCCGCGCCATGGCGGACGCCGTGGCGGGCATCAAGCCGCGCGTGCTGCCCGAGCTGCCGGTGGCCTGCCGCCTGTCGGGTCTCGAGCCGCTGATCATCACCCCTGAATCCATGTTCGTGAACGTGGGTGAGCGCACCAACGTTACCGGTTCAGCCAAGTTCAAGCGGCTGATCAAGGAGGGGCTCTACGACGAGGCGCTCGATGTTGCCAAGCAGCAGGTAGAGAACGGCGCCCAGATCATCGACATCAACATGGACGAGGGGATGCTGGACGCCGAAGCTGCCATGGTGCGCTTCCTGAACCTCATCGCCGGTGAGCCTGACATCGCCCGGGTGCCGGTGATGATCGACTCCTCCAAGTGGGAGGTGCTGGAGGCGGGCCTCAAGTGCGTGCAGGGCAAGCCGGTGGTCAACTCCATCTCTATGAAAGAGGGGGAGGAGAAGTTCATTCAGCAGGCGAAACTGCTGCGCCGCTACGGCGCCGCCGTCATCGTGATGGCGTTCGATGAAGCGGGGCAGGCCGACACCCGCGCCCGCAAGTTCGAGATCTGCCAGCGTGCCTACCGGATCCTGGTGGATCAGGTCGGTTTCCCGCCGGAAGACATCATCTTCGATCCCAACATCTTCGCGGTAGCGACCGGCATCGACGAGCACAACAACTACGCGGTGGACTTCATCGAGGCGGTGAAGGACATCAAAACGCACCTGCCTCACGCCATGATCTCCGGTGGCGTCTCCAACGTCTCGTTTTCGTTTCGCGGCAACGAGCCGGTGCGCGAAGCCATTCACGCCGTCTTCCTCTACCACGCCATCAAGAACGGCATGGATATGGGGATCGTCAATGCGGGTCAGCTCGCCATCTATGAAGACATTCCAGCGGAGCTGAAAGAGAAGGTCGAGGCTGTGGTGCTCAACCTCAATGACAATGCCACCGAGGAGCTGCTGGCCATCGCCGAGAAGTATCGCGGTGCCGGTGCCCAGGCTGAGGATCCGCGGGATCAGGAGTGGCGCAGCTGGCCGGTGGGCAAGCGGCTGGAGCACGCGCTGGTCAAGGGGATCACCGACTTTATCGAAGAGGATACCGAAGAGGCACGCGCTGGCGCCGAGAAGCCGCTGCACGTCATCGAAGGGCCGTTGATGGATGGCATGAACGTGGTCGGCGACCTGTTCGGGGCGGGCAAGATGTTCCTGCCGCAGGTGGTGAAATCGGCCCGGGTGATGAAGCGGGCGGTGGCCTATCTGCAGCCCTATATCGAGGCGGAAAAGTCGGGTGGCTCCAGCAATGGCAAAATCGTGCTGGCGACCGTGAAAGGGGATGTGCACGACATCGGCAAGAACATCGTCGGGGTGGTGCTTCAGTGCAACAACTTCGAGATTGTCGACCTCGGGGTTATGGTCTCCTGCGAGACCATTCTCAAGACTGCGCGTGAGGTCGGCGCCGATATCATCGGGTTGTCTGGTCTCATCACCCCCTCGCTGGACGAGATGGTGCACGTGGCCAAGGAGATGGAGCGTCAGGGTTTCAAGCTGCCGCTGCTGATCGGCGGTGCCACCACCTCCAAGGCCCACACTGCGGTGAAGATCGAGCAGAACTACTCGGAGCCAGTGGTCTATGTCTCCAACGCCTCCCGTGCGGTAGGGGTGGCCCAGAGCCTGCTCAGCCCGGATCTCAAGGAGGCATTTGTCGCCCGCATCGACAAGGAGTACGAGATTGCCCGGGAGCAGCATGCCCGCAAGCAGCCGCGCTCCCGCCCGGTCAGTCTGGCCCACGCCCGCGCCAACCGGCATCAGCTGGATTGGGTTGGCTATCAGCCCCCCAAGCCCCGCGAGCTCGGGGTGCAGAAGTTCGAAGATGTGGCCATTTCGGTGTTGCGCCCCTACATCGACTGGACGCCGTTCTTCCTCAGCTGGGAGCTGGCGGGCAAATTCCCGCGCATCCTTGAGGACGAGATCATCGGCGAGGAGGCGACCAAGCTGTTTGCCGATGCCAACGCCATGCTGGACCAGCTGGAAAAGGATCAGAGCGTGCGCTGCGCCGGGGTGATCGGCCTGTTCCCGGCCAACGCGGTAGGGGACAGCATCGAGGTCTACAGCGACGAGTCCCGCACCGAGGTCATCAAGGTGCTGCATCACCTGCGCCAGCAGAGCGAGAAGCAGGGCTTCCCCAACTACTGTCTGGCGGACTATGTGGCGCCGAAAGAGAGCGGCAAACCGGACTGGATCGGCGCCTTCGCGGTGACCGGCGGTATCGGTGAGGAGGCCATCGCCAAGGCTTACAAGGCGCAGCACGATGACTACAACGCCATCCTTATTCAGGCGGTGTGCGACCGTCTGGCCGAAGCCTTTGCCGAGTACCTGCACGAACAGGTGCGCAAGGTGCACTGGGGTTATGCTCCCGACGAGGCCCTCAGCAACGAGGAGCTGATCCGCGAAAACTATCAGGGCATCCGTCCGGCGCCCGGTTATCCGGCCTGCCCGGAGCACACCGAGAAGGGGTGCATCTGGGAGTTGCTGGAGGTGGAGCAGGCTATCGGTATGCAGCTCACCGAATCCTACGCCATGTGGCCGGGGGCTGCGGTATCGGGCTGGTACTTCTCCCACCCCGAGAGCAAATACTTCGCGGTGGCGCAGATCCAGCACGATCAGGTGGAAGATTACGCCGCCCGCAAGGGTATGACGCTGGCCGAGGCCGAGCGCTGGTTGGGGCCAAACCTGAACTGATTTCCGCGTGACACCGGTTGATCTTTAACGAGAAACGGCGGCATCCTTGCACGGGTTGAACAACCTGCGCAGAGCCGCCGTTTAACCTGTTGGTCACAGTGACCGGGTTGCGTGCGGTTTGGCGTGGTTTGTCTTGTTGTCAGGATAAACAATTGGCGTTGTCTTGGCGCTGTGGCACCTTATACTCTCCCGCCCCATCCTGCCCAGGCACAGCCTTCTAGCGGAATTGTCATGAAGATCGCCATTTTATCCCGTGAGCCGAAAAACTACTCCACCCGCCGTCTGGTCGAGGTGGCGCAGGCGCGCGGTCATCAGGTAGAGGTGCTCGACACCCTGCGCTGCTATATGAATATCGCTTCCCACAACCCCTCCATTCACTACGAGGGTGGGGAGCTGGGAAGTTATGACGCCGTGATCCCGCGGATCGGGGCCAGCATTACCGCCTACGGCACCGCCGTGCTGCGCCAGTTCGAGATGATGAACACCATGGCCCTCAACAGCTCGGTGGCTATCAGTCGTTCCCGCGACAAGCTGCGGGCGATGCAACTGCTCTCCCGCCATGGCATCGGCCTGCCCATCACCGGCTATGCCCACAGCACCCACGACGTGCCCGACCTCATCACCATGGTGGGCGGGGCGCCGCTGGTGGTGAAGCTGCTGGAGGGAACCCAGGGGATTGGCGTGGTGCTGTGCGAGACTCAGAAGGCCGCCGAGAGCGTGATCGAGGCCTTTATCCAGACCAACAACAACATTCTGGTGCAGGAGTATATCCGCGAGGCCAATGGCGCCGATATCCGCTGTCTGGTGGTCAACGGTAAGGTAGTTGCCGCCATGCGCCGTCAGGCCCAGCCGGGAGAGTTTCGCTCCAACCTGCACCGTGGCGGTACCGCCGAGGCGATCAAGATCACCCCGGAAGAGCGCGCCACCGCGGTGCAGGCCGCCAAGATCATGGGGCTGGATGTGGCGGGGGTGGATATCCTGCGTAGCGCCCGCGGCCCGCTGGTGCTGGAGGTCAACTCCTCCCCCGGCCTGCAAGGGGTGGAAGCTGCCTCCGGCAAGGATGTTGCGGGCAAGATCATCGAGTTTCTCGAACTCAAGGCGAGCCGCAAGAACAAGCCAGCGGAGTGAGCCTTAGGCTTGCATCTGTCAGATAGAAACAGGGCGCCCTCGGGCGCCTTGTTGCTATCTGGCTGGTGGGTTGGCGGTGCCACTGCGCCCTCACCCTAATCCTCTCCCAAAGGGAGAGGGAACTCTCCGGCGGCGATCATCGCCAGCCGGGCGCTAAATACGCCATCCTCCAGCCGGGTGTCGATCTGCCAGCCCAGCTTCTCGCAGATGCGCTGGATGATGGTGAGGCCACAGCCGTAGCCGAGGATCTGATCCGGCGCCGCCGCCGTCGGGTTGCTGATGGTGAGCACCGGGCCGCACAGCTCGATGTCGATATGTCCCTCTGCATAGCTCAGGGCATTTTTCAGCAGGTTGCCGAGGGCGATGGCGAGCAGGGAAAGGGGGGCGTTTACTTCGCTGCTCTCGTCCAGATTAAGCCGGATATCGAGTGCCTCCCGCTGCAATAGCGGGGCGAGGCGGGCCAGCTCCTGACGGATCAGCGGGGTCACCTGCTGCAGCGGTCGCTCCACTGCCTCCTTGCGGCCCAGCAGCAGGAAGGTCTCGGTGAGCAGCGCCATCTCGTCGGCGGCGGCGCGGATGCGGGTGGTGGCGCGGGCGGCCGGTGCGGGCAAGTCCGTCACCTTGCCGAGCAGGGCGGCCGAGCCCTGGATCACCATGTTGGGGGTGCGCAGCTCGTGGCTAGCGAAGCGACTGAACTCCTGCTCGCGAGCGAATACGGCGCTCACCTCCTGCTTGCCGGCCAGCAGCGCCAGCTCGATATCCCGCAGCTCCTGCCAAGGGGCGTCAGGCTCGAAATCCGCCTGATCCGGGGTGAGGTGGGCGACCCTCTGTTGCAGCCGTTGCAGCGGCCCCGTGATATGGCGCACCAGCCAGATGCCGAAGCCGAGGCAGGCGAGCAGCAGGGTCACCCCGATCAGCCGGGTCGCCAGATGCAGCTTGTCCTCGTAGGGGTCGAGGTAGTCGTCTGCGTCGTCGTTGAACACCAGATAGAGCAGTCCCTCGCCGGAGGGGTGACGGGCCACCAGAAAGTGTTTGTCCTCCTTGCCCAGTTGGTGCTCGAAAAAGCCGGGAGTCTGGTAGGGCTTCAACCACTTGGGTAAGCGGCCCGCCTCGGTCCAGTAGCTGGAGAACTGTCTGGGGCTTGGAGCCGCCGCAGCCGGGCCGAGTCGCAGCCAGTCATCGCTGTAGCGGGTCACTTCGGCTTCCAGCCAGTGGCGCAGGCTCAGCTCCTCCATCTTGTCTTCGGCCACCAGCATCAAGCCGGAGAGCAGGATCAGCAGCACCACCCCGGCGCCGCCGAGCGCCATGATCAGGCGGCGGCGCAGGCTCGGCAGACTCATGCGCTCACCAGTCGGTAGCCCTGACCGTGCAAGGTCTCCAGCATGGGTGTGGGGAAGGGTTTGTCGAGCGCGTTGCGCAGGGCGTAGATATGGCTGCGCAGGGCATCGGAGTCGGGCTCCTCATCCCCCCAGACGGTGTCGAGTACCTCCTGACGGCTGACGATGGCGGGGGCGCGGCGGGCCAGCAGGGCGAGGATCCGGAACGGGATCTTGCCGAGCTTGAGGGGCTCACCGGCCCGGGTGGCGCGGCCGCTGGCGACATCGACCGTCAGATCGCCAAAGCTGATGGCCCCCACATCGCCGCGCGGGCCGCGCAGACTGAGGGCTTGCAGCCGCACCTCCAGCTCCTCCATGGCGAACGGCTTGACCAGATAGTCATCCCCTCCCGCCTTGAAGCCTGCCAGCTTGTCTTCCAGGCTGTCGCGGGCGGTGAGAAACAGCACGGGAGTGGCAATCCCCTGCTCGCGCAGGCGCGCCACCGTGCTAAGGCCATCGAGGCGCGGCATCATCACGTCCATGATGATGACGTCAAAACGCTGCTCCTCCAGCAGTTGCAGCGCCGCCTGACCGTGATAGGCACAATCGAGGCGGTGACCGGCCAGCTCCAGATAATCCATGATGGTTTCCGCCACCTGAGGATTGTCTTCCACTACCAAAATCTTCATGCTTTGCTCTCCTGGTTGGTGAGCGTTTCACGCTCTTTTCACACCGGATTCGGCATCCTGTTTGCCAGTGTAACCCCGAGGATCCCTGATGAAGAAGTCTCTCTGCGCCCTCCTGTTGCTGATCTTGTTGCCACTTGGCACCGCACAGGCGACCGAATTCAAACTGACCGGCCGCACCACCTGGCAGCTTGGCCAGTTGATGGTCAACGGCATGCCGTTCGTGATCGACGACCAGACCCGCTTCAAGGATTGGCTCAACGAGGATGATCTCGGCGGTACCTGGGTCGAGATGAAGGGGGTGGTGGAGAACGGCGTGCGCTATGTGCGCAAGGTCGAAGCCCTCGACGAAGATGACAAGGACGAGATGGATCTGGAGGGGCCGGTGGAAGGGGGGCGGATCTGGGGCTACACCACTTCGGATAACAGTCTGGCGCCGTTTGAAGGGCGCTGGCTTGAGCTGGAGTGCAAGTTTGACGGCATGCGCCTGAGCCGCTGTCGCGAGGATGACTGATCCGATCTCTGCGTTCCGATTAGAAATGCTCCCGAATGAAGCCCATGCTTGTCCAGCATGGGCTTTTTGTTCAGGGACGAACGAAGATGGAACAATCGAGAAAGTGGTGTGCATGGATGCTGGGTGTGCCGCTCTGGGCGGCGCAGGCGGGAGCCGACGAATTGTGGCTGGTGGAGCTGGAGCACAGCGACGGCATCCGCCTGCAATTTCAGGGGGCCGAGGTGGAGCAGGGCAGTGCCGCCATCTGGCGGCAGGGGGAGATTTGGCCGCAGCCACTCAAACCCGGCGACCAGCTCGCTCTGCTGGTGGCTGATGGCGTTGCCACCCGGATTGAGCTGCTGGCCGCCAGAGCCCCGCTGGTCAATCAGCCCTGGCGGCGGGCGCAAGATCGCCTGCAATCCTTCGATGACCGGCAGCTCACGCTGGCCACCCTGGGCACTGTGCGACTCAATCCGCAGGTGCGCTGGGTCAACGGTTCCGCCGCCGATCTGCATGCCGGGAGCGAGCTGGTATTGATCCGTTCGGCGGATGGAATATTGAAGGGAATTGAAGTGATCAATCCGGAAGAGTAATTCAGCATCATCTTATTTAATATGGTTTCACCATATTGTGGCAGCCATTAAATAATGGCTGCCACAATATTTATGATTTATTCCTCAATAAAGTCATCGCTCTAATTATTTTCTTATACCACCATTATTTTGTTTGTCATGGATGTTTTTTGGTGGTTTATTTTATTTGTGTCAGGTTTTGTCGGAGTCCATACCTGTCAAATGAAAAAGGATATTTCTACACAATAACAATTATCGTATGTCTGAAAGAGGGATAAATGATGAATAGAATAATTACCGCCAATCTGGCGTTTTTGGCGTCTTCATTGATGCTCGCTCAGGTGCAGGCGGCTGAACCTGTCTACCCTGATCAGGTCAAGTGGGCGGGTCTTGGCACGGGCGTCTGTGCCAGTGGTTATCGTCCTCTGACCCGCGATGAAGCCATGAGTATCAAGGGTAATCTGGTCAGCCGCATGGGGCAGTGGCAGATCACCGGGCTGGCGGATCGCTGGGTGATCATGGGGCCGGGATATAATGGCGAAATCAAACAGGGCACTGCCGGAGAAACCTGGTGCTATCCCAACTCACCGGTTTCCGGAGAAATACCGACACTCTCTGACTGGAATATTCCGGCGGGTGATGAGGTCGATGTGCAATGGCGGCTTGTCCACGACAATGATTATTTTATCAAGCCAGTCAGTTATCTCGCCCATTATTTGGGATACGCCTGGGTGGGTGGAAATCATAGCCCCTATGTCGGGGAGGATATGGATGTTACCCGGGTTGGCGATGGCTGGTTGATAAAGGGAAATAATGACGGCGGCTGCTCCGGATATCGTTGCGGGGAGAAGAGCTCCATCAAGGTAAGCAACTTCTCATATACCCTGGAACCCGACTCCTTCAGCCATGGTCAGGTCACCGAGAGCGGCAAGCAGCTGGTGAAGACCATCACGGCCAATGCGACCAACTACACGGATCTGCCTCAGCAGGTGGTGGTGACCCTGAAGTACGACAAGGCCACCAACTGGTCGAAGACCGACACCTACAGCCTGAGCGAGAAGGTGACCACCAAGAACAAGTTTCAGTGGCCGCTGGTGGGGGAAACCGAACTGGCCATCGAGATCGCTGCGAGCCAGAGCTGGGCCTCCCAGAAAGGGGGCTCGACGACCGAGACCGTCTCGGTTGAAGCGCGCCCCACGGTGCCGCCTCACTCCAGCCTGCCGGTGCGGGTTGCCCTCTACAAGTCCAACATCTCCTACCCCTACGAGTTCAAGGCCGAGGTCAATTATGACCTGACCATGAAGGGCTTCCTGCGTTGGGGCGGCAATGCCTGGTATACCCATCCTGAGAATCGCCCGACCTGGGAGCACACCTTTGCCGTCGGCCCGTTCCGCGACAAGGCGAGCAGCATCCGCTACCAGTGGGACAAGCGTTATATCCCGGGTGAAGTGAAGTGGTGGGACTGGAACTGGACCATCAGCGAGTATGGTTTGTCGACCATGCAGAATAACCTGGGTCGTGTGCTGCGCCCGATCCGTTCGGCAGTGACCGGTGACTTCTATGCCGAGAGCCAGTTTGCCGGCGATATCGAGATTGGTCAGCCCCAGACTCGTTCCGCGAAGTCTGCCCAGCTGCGCAGTGCCTCTGCCGATGAGGTGGCGCTTACCGGTGTGGATCTGGACAGCGAGGCTCTTGCCAACGAAGGGTTTGGCAATGTATCCCTGACCATAGTTCCGGTTCAATAACCTCCCTCACAGGCCCCTTTCATAGGGGCCTGTTTCTGTTCTGCGCAAGATGATGCACTTGCCCAGCGCCCCTCGATTTTCCCTCTTTTTCTCCTCTTGTCCCTGCATGATTACAACAGGAAGCTATGGCTTGCCAAGGTGATGCCAACGCAGGTTTGACCTGTACTTGGGGTGGCCCCGTGAGCGAGGCATCGTTCACTCATTTGTTGAAAGAGGCGTGTTGGCCAGATTGTTAACGGCTTGTGCTTTAAATTTTCCCCCTTATACTGGCGCCATCTTGTCGGAGTGCTGACCGTCGAACGACGCGAAGCTGAGACCGTTAATTCGGGATCCGTGGAACCTGATCAGGTTAAAACCTGCGAAGGGAACAAGGGTAACTTGCGGGTTACCGCGCCGGAGGAGGAGCAAGCCTCTTCCGCTCATCGAAGGGATCACCCTTGATGGGTCAGGGCGCACAGGAGGGAGTCTGTCCCGTCCGGTTGTCCAGCACGTGGGGCGCCTTGCCCACAGCGTGCAGAGAGCGGGAAGTGGCAGAACAGCAGAGCGGAGATCCATCCCGCGTGCACTCCCTCCCGAGATAAACACCCCGCCGCAAGTTCATCTTCTCCTCGAACTCCAGACAAGCAAATACCCATAACTTCAACCAGTTAATGTGAGTTTTGCTATGTCTACTTCTGTATCTGATACCACCAAATCCAGCCGCCGCGAGCAGCGCTCCAGCGCTCAGGCCTTTATCGACAGCCTCAAGGGGATGGCTCACCCCAACTCCCGCCGCATCTTTATCGAAGGCTCCCGCCCCGATATCCGTGTCCCGCTGCGGGAGATCCAGCTGGCCGATACCTTCGTCGGCGGCACCAAAGAAAATCCCCAATTCGAGCCCAACGAGCCGGTGCCGGTCTACGACACCTCTGGCCGTTACGGGGAGGAGGGGGTCGCCATCGATGTGCGCCGTGGCCTGCCGCGCCTGCGGGAGAACTGGGTGCTGGAGCGGGATGATACCGACGAGCTGCCGGGGCTCAGCTCCACCTTCACTCAGGAGCGTCTGGCCGACGAGGGGCTGGATCACCTGCGCTTCGAGTATCTGCCAAAGCCGCGCCGCGCCAAGCCGGGCCGCCGGGTGACCCAGCTCCACTACGCCCGCGCCGGCATCGTCACTCCCGAGATGGAATTTATCGCCATTCGCGAGAACATGGGCCGCGAGCGGGTGCGCTCCGAGCTCCTGCGCACCCAGCATCCGGGCCGCGATTTCGGTGCCCGCCTGCCCCAGAACATCACCCCCGAATTCGTGCGCGATGAGGTGGCCGCCGGTCGCGCCATCATCCCCAGCAACATCAACCACCCGGAAGCGGAGCCGATGATCATCGGCCGCAATTTCCTGGTGAAGATCAACGCCAACATCGGCAACTCGGCGGTCACCTCCAGCATCGAAGAGGAAGTCGAAAAGCTGGTCTGGTCGACCCGCTGGGGCGCCGACACCGTGATGGATCTCTCCACCGGTCGCTATATCCACGAGACCCGCGAGTGGATCCTGCGCAACAGCCCGGTGCCCATCGGTACCGTGCCCATCTATCAGGCGCTGGAGAAGACCAACGGCATCGCCGAAGACCTCACCTGGGAGCTGTTCCGCGACACCCTGCTGGAGCAGGCTGAGCAGGGGGTGGACTACTTCACCATCCACGCTGGCGTCCTGCTGCGCTTCGTGCCGATGACTGCCAAGCGCCTCACCGGCATCGTGTCGCGCGGCGGCAGCATCATGGCCAAGTGGTGCCTGTCGCACCACAAGGAGAACTTCCTCTACCAGCACTTTCGCGAAATCTGCGAGATCTGCGCCGCCTATGACGTGGCCCTGTCGCTGGGTGACGGTCTGCGTCCGGGCTCCGTCTATGACGCCAACGACGAGGCCCAGTTCGCCGAGCTGCGCACCCTGGGCGAGCTGACCAAGATTGCGTGGGAGTACGACGTGCAGGTGATGATCGAAGGGCCGGGTCACGTGCCGATGCACATGATCGAGCGCAACATGACCGAGCAGCTGGAGCACTGCCACGAGGCGCCGTTCTATACGCTGGGCCCGCTCACCACCGACATCGCGCCGGGTTACGATCATTTCACCTCCGGCATCGGCGCCGCGCTCATCGGCTGGTACGGCTGCGCCATGCTCTGCTACGTCACCCCCAAGGAGCATCTGGGGCTGCCCAACAAGGAGGATGTGAAGCTGGGGCTGATTACCTACAAGATCGCCGCTCACGCCGCCGATCTGGCCAAGGGGCACCCGGGCGCCCAGATCCGCGACAACGCCATGTCCAAGGCGCGCTTCGAGTTCCGCTGGGAGGATCAGTTCAATCTGGCCCTCGACCCCGACACCGCCCGTGCCTACCACGACGAAACCCTGCCGCAGGAGTCCGGCAAGGTGGCTCACTTCTGCTCCATGTGCGGGCCCAAGTTCTGCTCCATGAAGATCACCCAGGACGTGCGTGACTACGCAGCAAAGCTGGAGGCCGTTGAGATCAAGCTGGTCGGCATGGATGGCCAGCAGGAGCAGGTGGTGGCCGAGGTGGCGAGCGGCATGGCCCGCATGGCGGAGACCTTCAAGGAGACCGGCGGCGAGATCTACCATCAGGCGGCGGCGCTGAAACAGGCCGCAGGGGAGGAGGCGTGAGCAGCGCAAGCGGGGCTGTCAGCTCCGCCGACCTGTCGCCCGTGACGGACTCGCTACCTGTGGTCTGGACCATCGCCGGTTCCGACTCCGGCGGTGGCGCCGGCATTCAGGCCGACTTGCACACATTGCACGACCTCGGCGTACACGGCTGCTCGGTCATCTCCGCCATCACGGCCCAGAACTCGGTGGCGGTGAAGATGGTCGACCCTGTGCTGATGCAGACCTTCACCGCCCAGATTGATGCCCTCGGCGTCGATCTGCCGCCTGCCGCCATCAAGATCGGTCTGCTGCCGACCCGGCTCCATGTGGAGGTACTGGCCCGTCGACTGGCAACTATCGAAGCTCCCTTCGTGGTCTACGACCCGGTGGCCATCGCCAGCAGCGGCACCCCGATGGCGGAGCCCAATATGCTGGAGGCGGTGCGCGAGCAGCTGCTGCCACGTCTGTCGCTTATTACCCCCAACGGCCCCGAACTGGAAGCACTGACTGGCTTGCCGGTTAGCAGTCCCGAACTGGTGCGCCTCGCCGCCCGCCGTCTGCGTGAACTTGGTGCCCGCGCCGTGCTGGTCAAGGGCGGCCATCTGGAGTGGAGCGGCGATCTCTGCCTCGATTACTACCAGGATGAGACCCGCGAATTCTGGCTGGCGGCGCCGCGCCTCGATACCCGCCATGGCCACGGCACCGGCTGCTGCTACGCCAGCGCCATCGCCGCCGTGGTGGCGCAGGATTATCCGGTAGAGGACGCCATTACCCTCGCTCGAGCCTACCTGCAACAGGGGCTGGCGGCGGCGCAGGGAGTGGGGGCAGGCCCCGGCCCCATCGCCCATCTCGGCTGGCCCGCCGATCTTGCCCACTTCCCTCGCGCCGTGCTGGCGGGTTCAACACTCGATCGCCGCTTCGGATTGTATGAGACAAGCAGCGCCCGCCTGCCGCAGGGCCCCTTCGCGCCGACTGAACACAACCTCGGCCTCTATCCGGTGGTCGATTCGGTCAAGTGGCTGCGCCGCCTGCTGGGGCAGGGGGTCAAGACCATCCAGCTGCGGATCAAGAATCTGCCCGCCGCTCAGGTGGCACCGGCCATTCGTGATGCGGTTGAGCTTGGTCGCCGCCATGGGGCGCGACTCTTTATCAACGACTACTGGCAGCAGGCCATCGAGGCGGGCGCCTGGGGCGTGCATCTGGGGCAGGAGGATATGGAGACCGCCGATCTCGCCGCCATTCAGGCGGCCGGGCTGCGCCTTGGCATCTCCACTCACGGTTACTTCGAGCTGATGCGGGCGCGCGAGCTGGCCCCCTCCTATATCGCGCTGGGCCATATCTTCCCGACCAATACCAAGGCGATGCCTTCGCGCCCGCAGGGGCTGGTGCGGCTGTATCGCTACCGCGGCCTGATGGCGGAGTGGCCGACGGTGGCCATCGGCGGCATCAGCGAGGAGCGGGTGGCGGCGGTCAAGGGGAGCGGGGTCGGCAGTATCGCGCTGGTCTCGGCCATCACTGCCAGCGACGACTGGCAGGGGGCGACCGAACGGCTGCTCGCGGCCGTGGGGGCAGGGGATGAGCCGCGCTCGGCCACTGTTATACGGGAGGCAGAACATGCTCTCTGATGCTGAGTATTTGCGATACGGCCGCCAGCTGATGCTGGCGGAAGTGGGTGAAGAAGGGCAGGCACGGCTGAAAGATAAGTCCGTGCTGATCGTGGGCTTGGGCGGGCTTGGCTCGCCGCTCGCCCTCTATCTGGCTGGCGCCGGGGTGGGCACCTTGTGGCTGGCCGATGGCGATACGGTGGACTCCAGCAATCTGCCGCGCCAGATCCTGTTCGATGTTGATGCGGTCAACCACTCCAAGGCGGAGCTGGCCCGCGAGCGCTTGGCTGCCCACAACCCGCTGGTGGAGCTGATCGCCATCAACCAGCGGCTCGATGCCGCCAGCCTGCCGGAGTTTGTGGCCGAGGTGGATCTGGTGATCGATTGCTGCGACAACCTCGCCACCCGCCAGGCCATCAACGCCGCCTGCGTGGCTCAGGGCAAGCCGTGGATCTCCGCCGCCGCAGTGGGTTGGCAGGGGCAGCTGATGGCGCGCACCAGCAGCGATCACGCCTGCTACACCTGCCTCTATCCGCTTGATACCAAGGTGAGCCAGAGCTGCGAGACCAGCGGCGTCACCGGCCCGTTGGTCGGGGTGATGGGCTCTTTGCAGGCGCTGGAGGCATTGAAACTGCTGCTCGGGATGCCGAGCCCGGTCGCTGGCACATTGCGCCGCTTCGATGCTTTGACTCATCAGTGGCAGACCCTCACTCTGGCTCCCGACCCCGATTGCCCGGTTTGCGGACAGCGCCGATGCCCGACACACGATAAGGAGATCACCCCATGACCCTCACCATTCGACTCAACGATAAAGCCCAGTCGCTGGCGGCAGGGCAGAGCGTGGCCGACCTGCTGGCGGCGCAAGAAGTTAATCCACAGGGAGTGGCGGTGGCCCTTAACGGCGCCGTGCTGCCCCGTGGCCGCTGGGCCGAGACCCGTCTCAATGACGGAGATGAACTCCACCTCTTTACCGCCATTGCGGGAGGCTGACATGCTCAAGATTGCCGATCACACCTTCTCGTCGCGCCTCTTCACCGGCACCGGCAAGTTTGCCCGCCCTGACCTGATGGCCGCCGCCATCGAGGCGAGCGGCTCCCAACTGGTCACCATGGCTATCAAGCGGCTGGAACCGGGCAAGGCCCACGACGATATCCTGAGCCCCTTGCTGCAACTCGGGGTCAAGCTGCTGCCCAACACCTCAGGCGCCAAGACCGCCGCCGAGGCGGTATTTGCTGCCCACCTCGCCCGCGAGGCGCTGGGGACGAACTGGTTGAAGCTGGAGATCCACCCCGATCCGCGCTATCTGTTGCCCGATCCCATCGAGACACTGAAAGCCGCCGAGCAGCTGGTGAAAGAGGGCTTTGTGGTGCTGCCCTACTGCGGCGCCGACCCCGTGCTCTGCAAGCGGCTGGAAGAGGTGGGCTGCGCCGCCGTGATGCCGCTCGGCGCGCCGATTGGTTCGAATCAGGGGCTGGTAACCCGGGAGTTTCTCTCCATCATCGTCGAGCAGGCCAATGTGCCTGTGGTGGTGGATGCGGGGATCGGTGCGCCGAGCCACGCCGCCGCCGCCTTTGAGCTGGGTGCCGACGCCGTGCTGGTCAACACCGCCATTGCGGTGAGCGGCGACCCGGTCGCCATGGGCCGCGCCTTTGCGCTGGCCTGCACCGCCGGTCGCAGCGCTTATGAAGCTGGCCTTGGCGCCCGCGCCCTGCAGGCCCAAGCCTCCAGCCCGCTCACCGATTTTCTGGGGGCGTTATGAGTCATGATGCTGGCTCGGGGCAAGAGCCAATCGCCACGCCCTCTTTCTCGGTTTCTCACGAGGCCGATGTGTTTAGCCCCCCTCTCCCTCTGGGAGAGGGGCTGGGGGTGAGGGCACTGGGTGTAAGGGCTAAGGAGCCTTCTTTTCTCGACCGATGGCAGGAGCTGGAGTGGGACGATATCGGCATGCAGATCCGCGCCAAAACTGCCGCCGATGTGGCCCGCGCCCTGAGCGCACCCCGCCGCACCCTGGCCGATTTTATGGCGCTGATCTCCCCAGCCGCCGAAGCCTATCTGCCGCAGATGGCAGCCGAGGCCGAGCGGCTGACCCGCCAGCGCTTTGGCAACACCATCGGCTTCTATGTGCCGCTCTATCTGTCGAACCTCTGCGCCAACGACTGCACCTATTGCGGCTTCTCCATGAGCAACCGCCTCAAGCGCAAGACCTTGAATGCAGAGGAGATAGAGCGCGAGTGTCTGGCCATCAAGGCGCGCGGTTTTGACAGCGTGCTGCTGGTGACCGGCGAGCACGAGCACAAGGTGGGGCTCGCCTATTTTCGCGAGGTGATGCCCATCATCCGCCGCCACTTCAGCACGGTGGGGATGGAGGTGCAGCCCCTCTCGCAGGCCGACTATGCCGAGCTGAAAAGCCTCGGCCTTGACGCCGTCATGGTCTATCAGGAGACCTACCACGCCCCCACCTATGCCCGCCACCACCTGCGCGGCAACAAGCAGGACATCGCATGGCGCCTCGCCACACCGGATCGGCTGGGCCGCGCCGGTATCGACAAAATCGGGCTGGGGGCGCTGATCGGCCTCTCCTCGGACTGGCGCGCCGACAGCTACTTTGTCGCCGAGCATCTGAGCTGGCTTGAGCGTCACCACTGGCAGAGCCGCTATTCGCTCTCCTTCCCGCGCCTGCGCCCCTGCACAGGCGGACTGGAACCTGCCGTGGTCATGTCGGATCGCCAGCTGGCCCAGCTGATCTGCGCCTGGCGTCTCTTCTCGCCGACGCTGGACTTGTCCCTCTCCACCCGCGAGTCGGCTACGTTTCGCAACGGCGCGGTGCGCCTTGGCATCACCCAGATGTCGGCCGAGTCGCGCACCCAGCCGGGGGGCTATGCCGAGGGGGATGCGGAGGAGCTGGAGCAGTTCGCCATCCACGACGACCGCCCGGTGGGGGAAGTGGCGGCCGCCGTGCGGCAGGCCGGGTTGCAGCCGGTGTTTAAGGATTGGGAACCCTTTTTGGGTCGTTAACGACGTTTACACCTGTGGTAACAGACAGCAGCAAGCAGATCGGAGGGGCAGATCCCTACCACTGCTTGCCGCTTTGCTTTGTTTGCCCCAACAAGATTGTTTCGTTGGTGCGACGATGACTCTTGATATCGTTTCGCCAGTGCAAACATCGTGGCTGCTGCTCAGCTATCGAATGGGCCATTACGTCCATAAGCAATGGCCAATTTTGGATGAGGGGTGGCCGGTAGTGGCTATGCAGAACAAAGCGGAGCGTGTCGTAGGGTCGATTAGACGTCAGGCGTGATCGTCCATTTCACTGCCGACTGGGGCAAGGTCGGACGTAACGCTATAGACGGCACATCCTTGTGCCGTCTTCGCCTGCGCCATCAATCCTCGATAGATTGGAGTGGTAACCGTCGATGAAGATAGTTACATCTCCCCAACAGATTATTCATGTCTAGGAATTAACCGCACTTTCTTACTGAAGTTTTCAAAAACCTTCGTTTCGTAATCTATAAATGAATCTTTAAACTGGTTGTCAGTATGGGTACCATATCTCACGCTTACTTTTATCACATTTCCATTTACATTTTTTTCTATCAGTTTTCGACAAGAATAGTGTTGTGTATCTACGCGGTGAAACACCTTCGAACTGTTCGAAAACTACTTTGTTTGGTGATTTACTGTTTGCATCACAAATTGCGTCGTCATGAAGATCTAACGCAAGACTCTTCTCATAAGGCTCTATGTATATTGCTTTTTTTATTCCTGCAGCAACAATATGTCTAGCGCAGTTATGACATGGGTATGTAGTTGTGTAAATTATTTTTTCCTTACTATTTGCTCCATGTAAGCGAGCAAGGGAAGTAATTGCATCCATTTCAGCGTGGATTGCTCTAGAGTATTCTATTAATGCATTAATTGGGCTGTCATTATAAATACTATCAACAAGCTTTTCTATGTGGTCTTTGTTTGTATATTTCTTTAATATCTCTAGATCTTCTGGTGTATATATTTCATTTTCTTCTCCAAAGAACTTCTTTGTTATACTGAATATTTTTTTTCGCATTTTTTCTTTATGGAAATCGTTATAACATTTTGCACCCTTATGTATGCAACGATAGTCTTGCTCTCCATCTTCAGAGCTATATAATCCGCCCCCAAACTTTGGCACATCATTGCGACCTGTAACTATCATATTTCCATCTTCATCTAAGATAGCAGCGCCGACTTGCCGTGAAAGACATGCAGATTGCATTGAGGCGCTATATGCTGAGAACATGCCTTTTTCATCCATGGTTGGGGTTATTCCATTTACGCCATGAATGAGGTCGACATAACGACCAATTTTTTTATCTAATTCAGCTACATGACTTTGGTTGTTTTTAATGAAAAAATCAGCATCCCTTAAAGTTTTTTCTGTCTGTTGACCATTTGGATCATCAAATTTTCTGTCGCGATGGAATAACTCATCAATGTGTTTGGCTGGGATGCCTTCATCTCGTAGATTTCTTTTTCTCTCTGACTCTGTACGAATTACACCAAAAAGATAGAAGTTGTGTTGATAAATGAGCCTGAATAGTTCAAGTTCACTTGGATGTTTTAATTGATCAACTATATATGCAACCCGCTCCGGAGTTGGAGATGGATCTTTATTATCACGTTCGCGATAAAATGATATTTTAGTGATTGCTGCTTCTGCTAATATATGAGAGTTGTATTTTTCTCTCAGGTGATTCCCTAAGTCTTGAAGCCCTTTATATCTATTGTAAGAGTCTAACTCGATATTTTTTTCAAATTTTGAGTAGTCTGCAGAAAAATACTCTTTCATCAGTGCGCTGATGTGAATATGACGGACAACGTAGTTGTGTAAGGAAAGCCTAGATTCAATACTAGTTCTGAGTGCGTGGAGCCCAGAACCAATGGTCCCGCAGAGGCCAATGATAAGCTCATTAGATGTTCTGGCAGAAATCTCTTTTATTGAGTTGTTGGCAGTTGAATCATTTTGACGAGGTGTGGGTGGTTGCTTTTTTGCTCTTGATAAATTCATGGTGGTATCCTAATTGAGTAGAATACCACCAATATATAGATGGGGTTTTAATATTACCAGCCAAGATTTTTGGCCTTCTTCAAAATACTCTCAAAAATCTCTATATCTGAGCTTGAACGTTGTTCTCTATTTTTTTCAAACTCGAATACTCTTCCTGCTGGTCTTGTAACAGCACAATAACTTTTGGAGAGAGAAGCCTCTTTTCTCTGCTTCTCTTTATGAACCTCAAATTCAACAACTTTCATGATTGGCTCCTAATCGGACGCGTCATTTTACTAGTTATTCGTTGAGCGTCAACACGTTGCATCCTTGCTAACTAGTTCTCCAAATGTAGTTGTCTGGTGCCGCTATGTCTATGATCTTTATCCCATTTTTACCATTTATTGAGGAGAAATGAGAAGGTTGGAAAGTTATTTAATATCAAATGGTTAGCAATTCTGTTAGCTAGTCATGTCTATCCGAACCTTACACCCCATGCGGACATAGTTACCTACGCTACTACCTCTCTTGTCAGGGCACAGCGTCGCCAAGCTGCTTGAGGTACTCGGTTAGCGAGAAAGGCTGAACAAATTCCTTCATACCAGCCAACCTCTCCAGCTCTGCTTGGCCGACTTGCTGCAACTGGGTTTGCTGGGATGGCGTCAGGGTGGTGGCTCTCGCCTTGATCAAGGTGTCGAGAAAACTGCGGTCTCCCGCTACCGCCTGATGGAACGCCTTGATCGCCAGCGCATCCACTTCTGCTGCGGTGCAGCGCTCCATGCTTTTCTCATGCAGATAGATCAGCACTGTCGTCTGTTGTTCCCTCTCCAGTGACCAGAAGGGGTCGCTTTTTGCGGGCAGTGTGGCGCTGTGTTGTGACTTGATCGCTTCACATCGCTCAAATGCCGGATCCAGATCGTGTAGTGACAGGGCAAGGGTGCTGGAACTGGTTGCAAGCAGCGCAAAGAGCAAGGCAAGGCGTCTATAGAAGGAGAGACTCCAGCTACCCGGCGGCTTGTCTATTGCAGGGCTGTTGCGGCTGCTCATCGGCTTATGACTGCTTTTTCAGAAAGTAACTGATATGCCCCGGCGGCATATCGGGCAGCTGGCCAAAGACTTCGTAACCCTGCTTCTGATAGAAGGGGAGAGCCTGAAAACTGGTGGTTTCCAGATGGTAGTTGCTGATGCCCTTGCTTTGGGCGTACTGCTCCATGGCGCCGAGCAGGCGGCCGCCCCAGCCATCGCGGCGGATGCTTTCATCGATCCAGAGCCAGTCGACGTGCAGCCAGCCCCACTTGATGTCGGCGATGATGCCGCCGTGTACCTTGCCCTCTTTATCCTTGATAAAGCTGGCGATCCGCTCGCGCAGATGGGTGCCGGCGTGATCCTTGTTGAAGCCCGAGAGGCCAATGCGCAGCGCTTCGATCTCATCGTCCTGAGGCGGTTGGGGTGGGGTTAGTTGCATAGTGCTTCCTGCTTGAGTGTGATGATCTCTGTCGGGTTGCGACGTGTTGTGTGCCGGGCTTACCGCTGCGTTACTGTTGATGTTTTACCGACACTACCCTAACGGAATCGGGTGGAGCCGTGCCAGCTTTTTGTGGGCCCAGGTTCGCCAGTCTCTGTCGCCCTGTGGTGGTGGGCGTATCGACCCTGTCGGGGTTTGTCCCTAGCATAAGGAGGATGCGGGGCAGGGGCTCCGCCATGCGGGCATGTGTTGATGCCCGTTTACGGATTTCTGGCGGAGAGAAAAGATGAAGCTGCGTTCCTTGTTGATGGTGGGGGCCATGCTGCTGGGCGGTTGTGCGGTCAATCCCTACGGTGGTACTCAGGCTCCTGTCAGTGAACCCGATCAGCCAGTGAGCCAGCCGGACAAGCCGGTGACCAAACCGGATAGCGGGGACGTTCAGCCCAAGCCGGTGGCGCCGACCGGACTGGCGCAGGCCATGGCCGATCTCTTTGTGCAGGCCCCCGAGGTGCGGGAGCTGGCGCAAACCGGTCAGCCGGTGCTGCTGCTCACCCCGCCCCAGAACGGCACCGGCGAGCCGGTGGACACCCGCGCCATGGCGGCGGCCATGAGCAAGCGCATCCAGAGCAAGAGCGGTTTTCACTTTGTCGACCAAGGGCAGGTGGCGGCCATCACCGGCCAGCTTGAGTATCAGCAGGGCAGGATGAACCCGGCCTCCCTGGTGCGGCTTGGCCGCCAGACCGGCGCCGGCTACATGCTCTACGGGGATCTGGTGGCACAGGGGAGCCGTTATCGGTTGTCGATGACCCTGATGGAGCTGCGCAGCGGCGAGCTGATCTGGAGCGGTAGTCGCTCCGCCAGCCACTGAGCGGTCTGCGACCAATCAAAAAGAGGGTTGAGTGCCTGTGCGCTCAACCCTCTTCTCATTTCTGGCCCTATGCCTGATGGGGCTTGTCTCTAGCGGATTGCCGCTTCCAGCGCGGCTATCTCGCCGCCGCTGATGAGCGCCAGGTTGCGGCTGATCTGCTCCACCGGCCAGTCCCACCAGGCGATGGCGTTGAGACGGGCGATGGTGTAGTCGTCGAAGCGGTAGCGGATCACCTTGGCGGGATTGCCGCCGACCACGGCGTAGGCGGGCACGTCACCGGTGACCACGGATCGGGCGGCGATAATGGCGCCGTTGCCGACCTTTACCCCTGGCATGATCAGGGCGTCATAGCCAATCCAGACATCGTTGCCGATCACGGTATCCCCCTTGTAGGGGAGGCTGCCCGGGGCGGGGGGCGCTTTCCCAGCCGTTGCCGAAGATAAAGAAGGGGTAGGTGGAGAAGCCGGAGGTCTGGTGGTTGGCGCCGTTCATGATGAACTTCACCCCGCGGGCGATGGCGCAGAACTTGCCGATGATGAGCTTGTCGCCGACGAAGGGGAAGTGGTAGAGGACGTTGCGCTCGAAGCCCGCCGAATCCTCCGGGTCGTCGTAATAGGTGTAGTCGCCCACCTCGATATTGGGCCCCTTGATGGTGTTCTTGATAAAGCACACCTGGGGGAAGCCATCCATGGGGTGGGGATTGGCGGGATCGGGTCCGTGCATGGGGAGCTCCTTGAGCTGGGTCGGATGTTAGAGCGCCGGGAAGTAGCAGGCGCTCATGTCGATGGGGTGATCGGGGCAGCCGGGCAGATAGAATTGCCAGCCCGCATCGGAGAAGGCGCGCAGCTCGGTTTCGACAAACTTGATGGCGAGGCTCAGGGCCTGCAGGCTGTCGATGCCGTAGATAAAGGTCTTGTCGCTCAGCCCCGCCAGCTTCACCTTGCAGCGCCAGTCACCGCTGGCGGACTTGGGATCCGGCTCGGGGGCCTTGATGGCGATCTTGAGGACGAGCTGTTCCCCTTCGGTGCTGATGGCGTCGAAACGGGCTTTGACGATGGCATTCTTCATCCTGCAACTCCTTGTGCGATTCCCCTCCTGCGGCATCGGGCTGCGTCTCCATGGAGGGATAAAAATGGGGGCGAGCCAAAGGAGCCTAAACGAAGGCTCTTTTTGAAACAATGGGATATGGGGGGATCCCGGTGGTTTGCGTGTTGCGACGGGCTGTTTCACCACGCGGGGTACACTTGCTGTAAAGGATTGTTGGCTACCGCTGCAAATCTATCTCTTATGCTGATTGCTGGTGGATCATCGGGTTGGGGCACAATATACGGCCCCTGTTGGCCGCGGAAGTACAGGAGCATCTATGACACTGTCGGTATTGCAGCTTTACGAGGTGATGGCCCAGTTGCCCGACCCGGTCTTTATCCTGAGTGAAGATGGTTATTACGTTGAATACATAGGGGGCATGGAGCAGCAATCCTATCAGGACGGCAATCCGCTGGCAGGGAAGCAGTTGCGGGATGTGCTGCCGGAGACGATGGCGCTCTGGGTGATGGCGCAGGTCGCGCTGGCGCTGGATAGCGGCCAGGTTCAGGTGGTCGAGTACGATCTGGCGGCCAGCGAGGTGGGTGGCATTGATGCCGGTGTCGGGCCACAAGGGATGCAGCGCTTTGAGGGCAAGATTGCTCCTCTGCCCTCCCTCTATGACGGCAAGCGGGCGGTGGCCTGGGTGACCCGCAATATTACCCGCCAGTACGAGTTGCAGCAGCGACTGCTGCGCCAGAGTGAAACCGACCAGCTGACCGGCCTCTACAACCGCCGCTTCTTCTTCGAGCACTGTCAGCCGCTGCGGACAGGAGATGCGCCCTGTGGCCTTATCATGCTCGACATCGATCACTTCAAGCAGATCAACGATCACTACGGTCATCAGCAGGGAGATCGGGCCTTGCAGCGATTCAGTGGCTGCATCGATGCCCTGTTGCGGGCGGACGATCTCTTTGTGCGCAGCGGCGGCGAGGAGTTTCTGATCCTGTTGCCACGGATCGATGAAGCCGGTTTGCTGCAGATAGCGGAGCAGATCCGTGCCGCTGTCGAAGCATTGCCTGCCGATCCGGTCGCCATCACGGTCAGTCTGGGCACAACCCTGGTGCAGCCGGAGGAGGAGATCAATCAGGCGCTGGCCCGGGCCGACGAGTGGCTCTATCGAGCCAAGCGGGCAGGCCGCAACCGGGTAGCACACTGCCCGGCAGGTTGAGAGTGTCTATCCGGTCGCATGGCGGAAATAGCCCGTTCTTTTACTCTAAATAAGTTGACTGACATCACTGTCAATTAGTAGAAAAGTTGGGCTTATTATTTAACTCATATTCTAAAGGATAAGGTGTTAATATTATCGGCCTGATCGCTGGTCTTATTTATGTTGTTGGGCAACAGGATGAGGTTTTATCGGTATGTTATCAAAAGGGTTTGAATCTGGTTCTTGATGACGAATGTGACACATTTCGTTGTCTTTTGAAACAATCTGATTCAAACGGTCATGAATTATTAACCTTGACCAGGTTGGCGATTTCAACGATGGTAGCGTGGCAGCTCCGTTCCCTTCCGGTGGCCCTATTGGCCACTGGCGGTGTTGTTCTTTCACGAACAGGGCGATCTGCCATGACATATCGCCAGCCTGTTATTCGGGCCAATAAAAATAATGATGACAGACTAATAAGGTATATATTGCAATGAGTGTTTCTATTGCTGAAAAGAGTAACCCTGTTTCAAAATTGAAATGGGAGAAAAGCGATTCGGTATGGACCATGGGCTTATATGCCACTGCGGTTGGTGCCGGTACGTTATTTCTCCCTATTACGGTTGGCAGTAATTCTCCGGTTATTTTGCTATTTATATTATTGCTGGCTTTCCCGCTCTCTTATTATTCCCACCGGGCATTGAGCCGCTTTGTGCTCTCCAGCTCCCATAAGGAAGGGGATATCACCCATGTGGTGGAGGAGCACTTCGGTGCCAGAGCGGGCAAGCTGCTGATGCTGGTCTATCTGATGGCCTTCTACCCCATCATTCTGGTCTACAGCATCTCTATCACCAATGCGATCCAGAGCTTCGTGGTTCACCAGCTGGGGGACGCCGAGCTTCCCCGCGGCTTGCTGGTGCTGGGGGTGATGCTGGGCCTGCATCTGATCCTGTTGGCTGGCAAACAGATCGTGGTGTCGGCCATCAGCGTGCTGGCTCTGCCGATGGTCGCCTTTCTGATTGGCCTATCCATCTATCTGCTGCCCCAGTGGAGCCTCTCCTATTTCAGCGAGAGTCAGGCAGTGGAGTGGCGTGATCCGGCGTTCTGGAAATCCCTCTGGCTGATCGTGCCGGTGATGGTCTTCTCCTTCAGCCATGCGCCCATTATCTCCTCCTTCAGTGCGGCGCAGAAGAAGCGTTGTCAGGAGAGTGCCGACCTGCGTGCCAAGCGGATCATCAAATACAGCAGCATGCTGATTTGCGGCAGCGTGCTCTTTTTCGTGGTGAGCTGCGTGATGAGCCTGAGTCAGGCCGAGATGGCGCTGGCCCGCACCGACAATATCTCCGTGCTGTCGGCGCTGGCGAACAAGTTCTCCAATCCGCTGATCGCCTATGTGGGGCCGCTTATCGCCATTCTGGCCATGTCCAAATCCTTCCTCGGCACCTCCATGGGGGTGAGCGAGGGGACGGTGAGCATGGTGAGCGGTGCCTGTCAGGGGCTGGGGCTCTCTCTCAAGGAGTCGACCATCGCCCGGGTGTCGTCGGTGATCCTGTTTCTGGTGACCGCCCTCATCACCTATCTGAACCCTAATGTGCTCGACATCATCGAACGCGTCAGTGGCCCGCTGATCGCGGTGATCCTGTTTCTGCTGCCCGCCTGCTCTATCTATCGCTTGCCCGCACTCAAGCGTTATCGCGGGCCAAGTACCCTTTTTGTGTTGGTGATGGGGCTGCTTGCCATCTCGGCCCTTATCTACGATCTGCTTTGACCGGGCGGTATCCCGCACAAATCCAAAAGGGCGACCATCTGGTCGCCCTTTTTCTGTGCGTCGGGTTAGCCGAGCAGGCCGCTGGCACTCTGGCCCGCCATCAGCAAGCCGATGGCCAGCACGCTGAACCAGACCAGGGTCGCGCTCACCAGCAGATAGCCGCTGGCGACGAACAGACCATCCCGCTGCAACATGCCGGTGCAGAGCAGCAGGATGGCCCAGGCGGGCATGGCATTGGTGAAGGGGATGGCGCCCAGGGGCAGCATCAGCAGCAGGGCGGCCAGCATGATCAGCAGACCGTTGCAGCGGTTGACCGTGCTGCTGCCGGTCAGCACCAGCAGGCGCGGGCGGATAACGCGATCGACACGGGCCAGCAGATCTGCCCCCTTGTGCAGGGTCGGCTTGAGCTGGTCGGCGGCGAAGCGGCGTTCCATCAGGATGGCGGGCAGCCAGGGCACCCGGTTGAGGGTGATGCCGATGCCGATAAAGAGGATCAGCAGACCAAACGGGGTGCTGACCCCGGGAATGGAGACCGGTAGCAGGAAGGGGACGGTGAGCAGCACGCAAAACAGCAGCATGCCCTGCTCGCCCACCAGCTCCAGCATCTGGCGCAGGCTGATATGGCTCTCGTCGATGGCATGCGCGGTGGCCCGCAGGGTATCCGCGAGGGTTGTTTTGGGGTCGTTGAGTTGCGCGGCAACCATTCCCTGATGTCCTTCTGAGTGGTGATAACGGGCTCCGATGACCCGATTTGGCGCCAGCATACGTGGCAGAGGTTAACCGTCGATGAATGGTGGCAGGGGCGCATAGCGGCGCCAGTGGGGCGGCTCGGCAGAGGTTCCGGCGAGAGGGTCATCCCGCGATGAAAGTGATCCGGTACAGCCGCCGTTTAGGATGGGCCTAGGACGCCTCTGGTATGCTTTCTGAACAATCACACAGGGAGCAGGGGATGATGAAGAGAGCCGGGATAGTGATGATGGGGCTGTTGCTGCCACTGGGGCAGGCCTGGAGTAGTGAGGCCGCGACCACATCCGGTTGGCAGGTGACGCCATTTTTCGGCTACAGCTCAGCCATCGACTTCGAGAAGAGTGATGAGGTGCAGCCGGTCTCGCGCTCGGCCTCGCTCGATTCACTGCAAGGACAGAGCTCCGGCAGCTGGGGCTTCTTTATCAGCAAGGAGGTGGATGATCCCGGCATGATTGAGCTGCTCTACAGTCATCAGTCCACCACCCTCTCTCCCGACCAGCCGGATCGCCTGACGGTGGACACCCTGCACTTTGCTGGTGCGCTGACTCTCTCTGACAACCTGATGGCGCCCTATATCGGCGCCGGGATCGGGGTGACCCGCTTTGCCGCCTACGACAGCGAGGTGACCCCTTCCATGTCGCTGGCGCTCGGGGTGCAACCGCGCCTCGCCGAGCATCTGGCCCTGCGGGCCGAGGTGCGCGGTTATGGCTCGCTGGTTAACGACAACAACCAGTTTCTCTGCAACCCTGAGCAGTGCGTGTTCAAGGTACGCGGGGAGCTGGTAACCCAGTGGCAGGCCAATATCGGTCTTACCTTCCGCTTTTAGGCGAGGGGATTTCTCCCATAAAACAGGGGCCATTGGGCCCCTGTTTCAGCAGCAATGTTTCGCCGTGACCGGCAATCAACCGGCAGATCTTCATGCCTCCTTGTTAGTCGGCATCGCACATACCGCGCAGTTTCTGCCCGCCTCCTTGGCGCCATAAAGCGCCTGATCCACCCGTTTGAACAGCGAGACGGCCGGCTCCCTAGGCTCGCGGATCCCCACTCCCAGACTGACCGTCATGGTATGGGCCGGGTCGGGGGCTATGGTGCGGGTCGCAGTGAGCAGGGTGTTGGCCAGTTGCTGTAGCTCGGCTTCGTGGGCGACGGGCAGCAGCAGGGCAAACTCTTCACCCCCGACACGGGCCGCCAGCGCACCGGGCGGGCAGTGCTGTTGCAACAGCTCGCCAAACTGCTGCAACACCCGATCCCCGATATCGTGGCCGTAGTTGTCATTGATCAGCTTGAAGTGATCCAGATCCAGCAGGATGAGGGCGTGGCAAATCCCCTGTTCCAGAAACAGCTGCTGATGAAAGTAGCGCCGGTTTGGCAGCCGGGTCAGATCGTCGAACAGTGCCTGTTGTCTGAGCTGGGTATTGATGTGGAAGAGGTGGTGCATGGTGCTCAGGATGCCGATGCTGCTGAGCAGGATGCCGCTGGAGCGCAGCAGATCCTCGGCATAGATGGCGAGTCAGAGTGGCTGCGCCACCAGTTCATCCATGATGTCGGCGGTGGCCCCCATGATCCACAACATCAGACCGCAGGAGAGCATGCGGTAGGTGTGGGTGGGCAGGTGGGCACACTGCACCACCCAGAACAGGAACAGCATGGTGAGCCAGTTGATCACCTCGAAGCCAAAGCTGACGGCGTAAAAGCGCTCGTAAGGGAAGTGGGGCAGCAGCAACAGATGCAGGGCCATGATGGCCAGCATCACTATCCCCAGCAGCGCGATGTGGGCGCGATGCTCCCGGTCGAGATGACGGTAGTGGGAGAGGCTGATGTCGAGACGATCGAACTGCATGGTGTTCCTCGGATTGGGCCTGCCATCAGCTTGCAAACAAGGGGCTGTGTAATGGCATGCCGTGGTCGGATAACAGGAAACGGCTGGTCTGTCAGTGTAAACGAGCGGGCCCGCAGCGCGCGATATCGATGACGTCAGCTTGTGGGCTGGCTCAGGGTTTGCGCACTTCTGGTGCGCGACGTATCGCCTGCCCTGTGACAGGGCGACCCAGGGCAGGTTAGCGCAGCTCATGCGCTAAATTGGTGCATTGATAATGCATGATCTTTCTAACGCAATGATTTAAAAGGATTTAAATTTGTGGCCCGCTTTATGCTTTTTACATGTCAGACGGTCTCTTGCGGTCATCGGCGGCAGACGCAGTGATGAGGAAGTGGCAAGAGACATCCCCGTGCCGAGCGCGGGTGTGATTCTGGCGGGTTGCAGCAACACCTAGCGGTTCGCCACAGATTCAATCAGGGAAACGGAGCCGGTCTTGTACCGGTACGACAGGGAAGGAGAGTGCTCTATGGTCAAAAAATGGATGATGGCGGGTCTGACGATGTTGCCTGCCTTGCTGGTTACCCCAAGTTGGGCCGAAGAGGTCGCTCAGGTACAGGCTGCGGTGGCGCCGGTTGCCGCCATGACAATCAACAAGGGTGACAACACCTGGATGCTGCTCTCGGCGGCGCTGGTGATCCTGATGTCGATCCCCGGTCTCGCCCTCTTCTACGGTGGTCTGGTGCGGGCCAAAAACATGCTGAGCGTGCTTATGCAGGTCTTTACCCTGTTCTGCCTTATCTGCGTGCTCTGGGTGATCTACGGCTATTCGCTGGCCTTTACCGAGGGGGGCAATTTCTACGGCTCCTTCAGCAAGGTGCTGCTTAAGGGGGTGACCCCTGACTCCATCGCCGCCACCTTCAGCAAGGGTGTCGGGATCAGCGAGCTGATCTATGTGGTGTTCCAGGGGGCCTTTGCCGCCATCACCTGCGGCCTTATCGTGGGGGCGTTCGCCGAGCGCATCAAGTTTGCTGCCGTGCTGCTCTTCTCGGTGATCTGGTTCACCTTCGCCTACATCCCGCTGGCTCATATGGTGTGGTACTGGGCGGGTCCGGATGCCTATACCAGCGCCGAAGCCGCAGCAACCGCGACCGCCACTGCCGGTTATCTGTTCCAGCATGGTGCGCTGGACTTTGCAGGCGGCACCGTGGTGCACATCAACGCCGCCGTGGCGGGTCTGGTGGGTGCCTATCTGGTGGGCAAGCGTCTGGGCTACGGTCGTGATCCCATGACCCCCCACAGCCTGACCATGACCATGATCGGTGCCTCCCTGCTCTGGTTCGGCTGGTTCGGTTTCAACGCGGGCTCCGCGCTGGAAGCCAACGGTATCGCCGCACTCGCCTTTATAAACACCTGGGTGGCGCCGGCTGCGGCAGCTCTCTCATGGACCTTGGCCGAGTGGGTGATGAAGGGACGTCCCTCCCTGCTGGGGGCCGCCTCTGGTGCGGTGTCCGGTCTGGTGGTGATCACCCCGGCAGCCGGTTTCGTCGGTGTGGGCGGTGGTCTGGTGATGGGCCTTATCAGTGGCGTGGCGGGTCTGTGGGGCGTCCACGGTCTCAAGCGCCTGCTGGGGGCCGATGACAGTCTGGACGTGTTTGGCGTACACGGGGTGTGCGGTATTCTCGGCGCCCTGCTGACCGGCGTCTTTGCCAGCCCGGATCTGGGCGGTACCGGGGTGTGGGACTATGTCACCAATCAGGTTGCCGAGGGGTACTCCATCCTGACTCAGGTGAAGATCCAGGCCATCGGGGTCGGTGTCACCCTGCTCTGGTCCGGTGCTGTGGCGGCGATTGCCTTCAAGGCGGTCGATATGCTGGTGGGTCTGCGGGTGAACGGCGATGCCGAGCGGGAAGGGCTGGATGTCACCTCCCACGGCGAGAAGGCTTACAGCATGTAATCCCGAACGTCAGACAACAAAAAACCGCCGGGATCGGCGGTTTTTTTATGGCTCAAGTGTGGCCACACCTTATTTCACACCCTTAATTCACGACGGCCACGTTGATGCTGCCATTGCCCTGGGTCATGCGCACGCGGGCGCCCGGTACGAAGGTGGGGCTGGCTTTCTGTACTACCACGATGGCTTCGCCGTTCTCTTTCTTGATCTCCAGCTCGACCCCGTCGACCTGGTTGAGCTTGTCGCCAGCGGCCTTGCCGGCTGCCGCGCCGGCAATGGCGCCACCGGCCGCGGCGATATCACGGCCGGTACCACCGCCTATGGTGCTGCCCAGCAGGCCACCGACTACGGCGCCGCCAATGGTGCCAATCAGGGAGTTCTCATCGGCCTGGATCTTCACCGGACGGGTGGAGATGATGGTGCCGTAGCTGACGGTCTGCACCTGTTTGGCGCGGTCTTTGGTGTAAACATCGCCAGAGTAAACGTCACTGTTGGCGCATCCGGTGATGGTGGTTGCTGCCAGCAGGGCAATGATGGTCATACGTTTCAACATGATAGGCCTCCGAGGCTGCATGTAATTTGAACAATCTGGATGATGGAATGCACTTTACTCCAACCTTCCCAGACATTAAATCAGCGAAATGTAACCAATTATGTGACCTGTTACGGCTAAATGCCCCTTTGGTGGGCTACTCGGCTAGCTGCTTGGCCAGTACCAGCCGGTGTTCACCTGCCCCGAAATAGTTTTCAACTTCTTCAACCTGTTGATATCCAAGCCGATAGTAGAGGCGTTGGGCCGGATTGGCCGGATCGACCGTGAGCCGCAGTTCGCTGATCTGCAGCGCCTGCTGGTTGGCCTCCATCTGGCGCATCATTCGCTCGGCCAGACCAAAACCGCGCGCCTCGGGCAGCACCGCCAGCGAGAGCACCCAGCCTTGCGACCGCTCCTGACCGAATCCCCCCAGCACATAACCCACCAGCTGCCCCTCGTATTCGGCCACCAGCAACAACTCTGGCCACAAATCCATCGCTTGACGGAAGAAGAAGGCGGGATAGACATCTTCGCCAAACACCTTGGCATCGATCTGCCAGATTGCGTGCATGTCATTGTGGGTAGCGGTGCGTAGCAGGGGCGGGTTGTGGTGCATCAGGACTCCATTGGCAACAAACGGATCGGCAACGCCGCTGACCTTGGGGTCAACGGCAAAAAAGGAGTCATAGGGTAGTGGTCATCCCCTGCCGGATGCAAGGGATTGGCGGTTATGGCGGCAGGGGGCGGCTCTGGGGCAGTTTGGGGGCCTTGCGCAAGCCGTCGAGCAGGTGGCGGAGGGTGAGCCAGGGGTGGCGCAGCAACATGCGCGGGCCGCTCCACTTCATCACCTGCTGGATCTGCTTGCGCATCGCCGGTGCGTAGCAGTGGATATTGCAGTTGGCACAGGTGGGTTTGTGGCCGTGGCCATAACGGCAGCGACGAAGGCGCTGATGGGCGAAATCCCGCAACTGGCGACAGTGGCGGCAATGGGGATCCTGATGATGGTGCTGGCAGTAGAGGCGGATCATGGCGCTGACCGTCTGCTGCTCGCGCATGAGTCTGGGGTGGTCACTCGCCTTTTTGCTGGCTGCGGCGTGTGGGCCCCGGGCTGGGCTGGCATGATAACTTTTCATGGCCGCCATTCTCCTGACCTGCTCGCTTGGAGTGTTGATACAGGTCAAATGGGGGATAAAAAACAGGGCCCGCAGGCCCTGTGTCATCAGATGAGGCTGGTTGCCTGCTCCAGCCAAGCGAGATCATCGCCTTCGAGCAGCGGGCTCAGACGGCGGAACACTTCGGCGTGGTATTCATTGATCCAGCGGAACTCGGCCGGGCTCAGCAGGCTGCGATCGATCAGGCGGGTATCGAACGGAACATAGGTCAGGCGCTCGAAGCCCAACATCGGCAGCTCGCCGATCTGCTCCAGCTCGGTCACCACCACCAGGTTTTCACAGCGGATGCCGAAGCCATCTTCGCGGTAGTAGCCCGGCTCGTTGGAGAGCACCATGCCCGGCTGCAGGGCGACCATGCTCCCTTTCGGGGCGATGCGCTGGGGCCCTTCGTGGACGCTCAGGAAGTGGCCGACGCCGTGGCCGGTGCCGTGGTCGTAGTTGTAACCGGCTTGCCACAGCGGCATGCGGGCCAGCACGTCGAGCTGGATACCGGCGGTGCCGCGCGGGAAGCGGGCCTGATCCAGCGCAATATGTCCCTGCAGCACCCGGGTAAACATCGCCTTCTGCTCATCGGTCACCTCACCCACCTTGATGGTGCGGGTGATGTCGGTGGTGCCATCCAGATACTGGGCGCCGGAGTCCAGCAGATAGAGGCTGTCCTGGCCGAAGGGGCGCGGGGTGCCATTGGTATGGCGGTAGTGGCACATGGCGGCGTTGGGGCCGAGTGCCGAGATGGTGTCGAAGCTCGGCTCGACGTAGTGTTCCTGCTCGCGACGGAACGCTTCCACCTGATCGGCCAGGGTGCCTTCATCCACTCCCTCGAATTCGCCGGAGGCGATCAGCCGATCCAGCCAGGCGAGGAAGCGGGTCATAGCCACGCCATCGCGCAGGTGGGCGGCGCGCATGCCGGTCAGCTCGATCTCGTTTTTGCACGCTTTCGGCAGCATGGTTGGATCCTGGCCTGCCACCAGAATGGCACCCGCCTCTTCCATGATGAGCTGGGTCCAGGCATTGGCCGTGTCCGGATCGGCCAGCACCTTTTGCTGATCTTCACCGATGCGTTGCAGCACATCTTCCAGCTTGTCGACAGGATAGACGGAGACATCCTGGCCCACGTGTTGACTGAAGGCGAAGCAGTCGATCTTGTCGGTATCGACGAAGAAATCCATGGTGGTGTTGGCGTAGAGCACGGCAAAACCGAGCACCACCGGCAGCCGCTCGATGTCGCGGCCACGCAGGTTGAGCAGCCAGTTGATCGGCTCGGCCTGGGTCAGCAGCACGGCATCCAGCCCGCGCTTGCGCAGATCACTGGCCAGCATTTCACGTTTGGCCTGGCTGGACTGGCCCGCAAGCTCCTCGCTGTAGAGGATGACCGGTGCCTTGGGGGGCTCGGGGCGATCGCTCCAGTTCAGGTCGATGGGGTTCTGCTCGACTCGCACCAGCTCGATACCGCGCTCGGCCAGCACTGCCTTGGCGTTCTTGTACCAGGTCAGACTGTGCAGACGGGCATCGAAGCCAACCCGGGAGCCTGACGGCAGCTGCTCGGCCAGCCACTGCACGTGGGGATTTTCGATGAGGTGGAGCAACTCGAACAGTTCGGACGGCGCCTGCATGCGGGCCTGTACCGTATAGCGACCATCGACAAAGAGGGCGGCACGCTGGGCCATGATGATGGCAACGCCGGCAGAGCCATTGAACCCGGTGATCCAGTCAAGCCGCTCGGCACAAGCGGGAATGTACTCGCCGAGGTGCTCATCATCGTGGGGGACGATAAAGGCGTCCAACTCCTGCATGGCCAGCTCGGCCCTGACTTGGGCGACGCGGGTTTCAATTATCTCGAAATTATTCATGTCGTTAGTGCCAGATGGTTGCTATATGAGTGTTCAGTTTTTATGGCCGCTGGCCAGGATCTGTTTGATCGACTGGCCCGCCGCCTCGATATGCTGCCTGAGTAGTACCACCGCCTCGTGCTTGCGCCGGGTGCGGCACAGTTCCAGCAATTGGGCGTGTTCACGTTCCGCCTTGTCTACACCGCCCTGGGCAAAGAGCAGCTCGAAGCGGACATAGCGGTCACAGCTCAGATTGATCTGGGCGATCAGGTCAAGTGCCTGGGGGCGACCGGCAGCCTGATAGAGGGTGGCGTGAAAGCTGTGATTCAACTCGGCCCAATGTTCGATCTGGGTGCCTGACTCCAGGGCGTGATCAAATTGGGCGAGGATCGCCTCCGCTTGCGCGAAGGTGGCTTCCGTCATCTTGTCGACGGCGTGAAACAGGGTATCGGCTTCCAGCAGCGCTCGCAAATAAAAGAGCTCGTCGATGGCCGAGGCGTCCAGCATGGTGACCACTGCGCCGCGATGGGCTTCGAACTTGACCAGCCCCTGCGCCTCCAGCTGCATCAGGGCTTCGCGCACCGGGATGCGGCTCACGGCCAGCTCTTTGGCAATGGCATCCTGACGCAAGGGGGCGCCAGCTGGGAACTCCCCACGGAGGATCCGGCCACGGAGGTTTTCCATCACCATCTGGGTTCGGGTCTTGTAGGGTGGGGTCATGGTCGGGTCACGATTGGGCGTTACAAAATTGTATATTGTATAAAGTTTGGCTGAATCTACCCCGTCAGGGCTGGCAAGGCAAGGTTTAGGGGTCTGTTGCTGTGTGGTTGGCGGCGTTCGGGGCTGCCATAAAACAAAAATGCCGGTCAGCATGGCTGACCGGCATGATATCAAGGGTTCGAAGCGGGACAGTTACAGCTGCGGACCTGCCGCAACCAGACGCTTGCCCTCTTCATTGTCGGTGAAGCGCTCGAAGTTTTTGATGAAGCGCTGGGCCAGATCCTGCGCCTTGGCGTCCCACTCGGCCTTGTCGGCATAAGTATCGCGCGGGTCCAGGATCGCCGGGTTCACATCGTGAAGCGCGGTCGGGATCTCCAGATTGAAGATCGGCAGCACCTTGGTTTCGGCCTTCTCGATGGAGCCATCCAGAATGGCGTCGATGATGGCGCGGGTATCCTTGATGGAGATGCGCTTGCCGGTGCCGTTCCAGCCAGTGTTGACCAGATAGGCCTCTGCACCTGCCGCTTCCATCCGTTTCACCAGCTCCTGACCGTACTTGGTCGGGTGCAGGGAGAGGAAGGCTGCGCCGAAGCAAGAGGAGAAGGTCGGAGTCGGCTCTGTGATGCCGCGCTCGGTACCGGCCAGTTTGGCGGTGAAGCCAGAGAGGAAGTGGTACTTGGTCTGCTCCTTGGTCAGCTTGGAGACCGGGGGCAGCACGCCGAAGGCGTCGGCGGTCAGGAAGATCACCTTGGTGGCGTGACCTGCCTTGGATACCGGCTTGACGATGTTTTCGATGTGATAGATGGGGTAGGAGACGCGGGTGTTCTCGGTCTTGGAGCCATCATCGAAGTCGATGGTGCCATCGGCAGCAACGGTCACGTTCTCCAGCAGCGCATCGCGGCGGATGGCGTGGTAGATGTCCGGCTCGGCCTCTTCGGAGAGCTTGATGGTCTTGGCGTAGCAGCCCCCTTCGAAGTTGAACACGCCGTGGTCATCCCAGCCGTGCTCGTCATCGCCGATCAGCTGACGCTTGGGATCGGTGGAGAGGGTGGTCTTGCCGGTGCCGGAGAGGCCGAAGAAGATGGCTACGTCACCGTCCTGACCCACGTTGGCGGAGCAGTGCATGGAGGCAATGCCGCGCAGGGGCAGGAAGTAGTTCATCATGGAGAACATGCCCTTCTTCATCTCGCCACCGTACCAGGTGCCACCGATGAGCTGCATCTTCTCGGTCATGTTGAAGGCAACAAAGTTCTCGGAGTTGAGACCCTGCTCCTTCCAGTTCGGGTTAGTGCACTTGGCACCGTTCATCACCACGAAGTCAGGCTTGAAGGTTTTCAGCTCTTCCTCGCTCGGGCGGATGAACATGTTTTTCACGAAGTGTGCCTGCCAGGCCACCTCGGTGATGATGCGCACGGCCAGGCGGGTGTCCGGGTTGGCACCGCAGAAGCCGTCTACCACAAACAGGCGCTTGCCGGAGAGCTGTTTGGTGACCAGCCCTTTCAGATGTGACCACACTTCGGGGGTAATCGCTTTGTTATCGTTTTTACCCTGGTCAGACCACCACACAGTATCCTGGGTAGTGGCATCTTTGACGATATATTTATCTTTCGGAGAGCGGCCGGTAAAGATACCGGTGTTGACGTTGACGGCGCCCAGTTCGGTGACGACGCCGCGCTCGAACCCTTCCAGGTCAGGGCGAGTCTCTTCAGCGAAAAGCTGCTCGTAAGAGGGGTTGCGAACGATTTCCTGGCTGTTTTTGATGCCGTACTGGTCCAGTCCTAATTGTTGGGCCAGGGTGGGTTCTGCCACGATTGTCATTGTATTCTCCTGGGTTCAGAGGTTTGTAGGGTTCTATCTGACGTTCATCCTATCACTTAGGTGGTAGAGTTTAGCGATCGCCATCAAACTTTATAAAATAGGGTATTTTTTTGTTATTAAAGTTAAAGGCGGGTTTTGCCCGCCTTTAATTAGTGTAACTTGTTTGCATCATTGCCGGGAGCCCTGCTGAACAGGGTTTCGACATCGATCCCATTAAATTGGTACTGGGCGCCGCAATAATCACAGTGCATGTCGATCTTGCCGAGCTCCTGCACCATATCCATCACCTCTTCCTTTTCTATCTGCAGCAGGGCCCCTTCGCAGCGCTCGCGGGAGCAGGTGCAGCGGAACTCGACCGCCTGCGGATCGAACACCCGCACCTTGTCCTGATGGTAGAGACGGTAGAGGATCTCTTCGGCTTCCAGACCAAACAGCTCTTCATCCTTGATGGTGCTGGTGAGCTGGGTCAGGTGCTCGAAGTCGTCGCTGTGATCCTCGCTCTGGGCTGGCAGTTCCTGCAGCATGATGCCGGCGGCGCGGGGTTGCCCTTCATGGTAACCGGTACGGATCCACAGCTTGGTCGCCAGCTGTTCGGACTGGGCGAAGTAGTGCTCCAGACAGCCAGCCAGGGTGTCGGCGTCCAGCGCGATGATGCCCTGATAGCGTTCGCCCTGTTCCGGCGTGATGGTGATGACCAGCTGGCCGTTGCCGATCAGGCTCTGCAGTTTGTCGTCGCTCGGCAGCTCGCCCTCATAGCGTGCCACGCCGCGCAACTGCTGGTTGTTGTCACCGTTGATCACGGCCAGACGCACCGGGCCATCGCCCTGCAGCTGCACTGTGATGGAGCCTTCAAACTTGAGGGTAGCGGTCAGCAGGCTGGTGGCGACCAGCAGCTCGCCCAGCAGCTTTTGCACCTGCACCGGGTAGTTCTGGGCTTCCACCACGTGGCGGTAGGTGTGATCCAGCTGGACCAGCTCGCCACGTACTTCGTACTCTTCAAACAGATAGCGATACAGCAGATCTTGGTTGCTCATCATATATTCCTGAGTTCTTCGGTGAGGTAAATCGGACGCAGTGACCGCCTGTGGCCGTCACTGCGCTATCAAATCGGGGTCGGTCAGTACTGCTTGACCTTGAGCAGCTGACGCCGCTCCTGCTTGTCGGGGCGGCGCTCGGGGCTTGGGGCAAACTGGCTTTTGAAGCGGCGTGCCTCGCTGTTTTCAGCCCGTTTTTTCAAGCTTTCAGTGGTCTCTTCATAGAGCTGCTGGGCGAGCGGTGCCGATTTGCGCTGATCGCTCAAGGCCAGCACCCGCACTTCCCGCTCATCCTGCCCCTGCCAGAAGCGGATCAGCGCACCCACTTCCACCTGTTTGCCCGGTTTGCTGCGCTGACCATTGTAGTGCACCTTGCCGCCGTCAATCTGATCCCGCGCCAGCGAGCGGGTCTTGTAGAAACGGGCCGCCCACAACCACTTGTCGAGACGAACCTCAAGGGCGCTTTCCGGATGATTGGCCATGAACAGGCTCCATAACGGGGAAAAGAGGCGGTCGATTATACCAGAGCCCGGGGGCGGGATAGAAACCGGGCAACCGCCGTGCGGGGCACAAACCATGTCAAGGTGATGCAACATATGGGCAGTTTGCTGATTAACAAGGGAATGGCGCTGGTTTATCGGGTATTCATGGGGCAGGGAGGGCCTTCATACCGCGCATATAACACTGCCGCCCCTGTTGGGGGCGGCAGCGCTCACATCCATCGATCATGTCAGAGTCAGAAGTGATCGTGCTGATCCGGCTTCTTCTGGTCGTGGGGGCCTTCGCTGTGGGCGATGGCGGTGCGGATGAGATCAACCCCGGCGCGGATAATCAGCACCCCCATGTTGACCAGCTTGACGCATACCCACATGAAGGTGATGAGCAGGATCAGCTTGAGTACGGTCTGGAAGGCCTCCAGGAAGTTCTGCTCCAGCTGGGCGGTGAGGCCATTGGCACTAGTCATCAGCCAAGTGTAGACCTCGCGCACGAACGGGATACGGCTTGGCATCTCCAGCACATCCAGTGCGGCAGGGAGCGCCTGGAAGATGACGATGCTGCCGAACAGGATCAGGATGACACCGATGGCGATGCCGAGGAAAAAGCCGAACTGTCTCATGGAGGGCTCCAGCAGTTGCTGCATGAAATTGAAGATAGCCGCCAATAGTAGGGAGTGCCCTGCTTCATCGCAATCTTCCGTGTACCGCCTGCGCGGCGGGAACGGCGGTGATTCGGCCGCTACCGTTGCCCAACTATCTGATTTCTGGGAGGCTTGTCGCCATTGTGCATAGGGAAAGCAAATTGATGTCGAGAACCCTCTTTTTACTCTTGCTGGCGCTGTTTGCCGCTCTGCCAGCCCTGAGTGCCGAACCGGCGGCTCCCTCGGCGGCGGCCTGCGCCATCCGTTATCAGGATCAACTGCTGCTGGTGCAGGATCGCATCTCCTCCCGCTACAGCCTGAGCGGTGGCTATATCGATGGCGACGAGCGCCCCGAGCAGGCGGCGCAGCGCGAACTCTATGAAGAGACCGGCTTGCGGGGGGAGGTGGTGCAGGAACTGGGTCGCTGGCAGCGGGCGGTTATCTTCGCTTGTCGCACTCTGGAGCCGATTGTCGCGCAGCAAGGCGCCGCGTTTGTCTCCATCCTGAAGACCCCCAATCTGGGTGGCGAGATCCTTAACGCCCGTTTGATTGCGGTGGACAAGTTGCCCCGCGAGCAGCGCCGCTTCCCCGATCAGCTCGATTGGCTGCAAGCCCGACTTGGCGAGCTGCCCGAGAGCGAGGTGCGCTGGCAGGCCGATTTCGTGGCGCAGGGCAATGCGCTGCATCAGGCCGAGATCCCGCTGATGCTGCGCCTGCAGCAGTGGCTTGGGGCCGATGTCTGGTGGCTGTCGGTCAGCAATCTGTTTGGTTCAGGCGGCTTTCAGCTTGCCCTGATACCTTTGCTGCTCCCGCTGCTGGGGTGGCCACGGCTGCGCCAGCTGCTCTTTACCATGCTCTGGCTCGGGCTGCTGGTGCAGGCGAGCAAGGAGGGGATCGGCTGGCCGCGCCCCTTCCATCTGCAACCTGAACTGGCGACTCACAGTGCCCAGGGCTTTGGCATGCCGAGCGGTCACACCGCCTCGGCCCTGCTGTTCTGGGGCGCGCTGCTTGGCTGGCTCTGGCCTGCCCGGCGCGGGCTGGCCTACTCGCTGGCGCTGCTGCTGGCGCTCACCACCGGTCTGGCGCGGGTCTGGCTCGGGGTGCACTTTATCTCCGATGTGGCGGCGGGGCTGCTGATTGGTGCCTTGCTGCTGGCGGTTCGCCCCTACTGGCGGCTGGATCAGCGTTCATCCGCTTGGGGCTTGCTGATCGCCGCCGCACTGGTTTGCGCTGGCCTGAGCCAGTCGGCCCATCTGGCCGGGATCGGGCTGGTAGCGCTGGGCCTCTGGCTCGGGGGAAGGGGCACGCTGGTGCGTGACGGTTATTCCCCGTGGCTTATCGGCGCCGTGGTACTGGCGGGCATGCTGCTGATGGTGGCGGGCGCGTGGGCATTGCCGCTGTTGACCAGTAGTTCGCTCACTATCCTGCTTGGTCAGTTTGTGCTCTTTTTCGGGCTGGGGCTCTGGTTGAGCGTCGGTCTCTGGTGGATACTCTCTCTCTTGAAACAAGACTCACGACCCAGGGGCGGACGCCCTGCAAGGGGAACTCTATGAATATGAAAAAAGTGGATTTGGCCAAGATAACCTTGGGGGTGCTGTTTCTCAGCCTCCTGATCATCTCCTGCTTTATGGTGCTGCGCCCCTTCCTGCCCGCACTGGTGTGGGCCACCATGATCACCATCGCTACCTGGCCACTGATGTTGATGGTGCAGCGGTTGCTGTGGGGCAAGCGTGCGCTGGCCGCTCTCTTTATGAGCCTGGTGCTATTGCTGATGTTTGTCATTCCGCTCTTTATGACACTGGCCAATGTGGCGGAGAAAGCCCCCATGCTGATCGAACTGGGGACCAATATCAGCCAGTCGCCGCCGCCCGAGCTGCTCTGGTTGCAGCAGATCCCGCTGGTGGGCGGCAAGCTCTATGACTTCTGGCAGCAAATTCTGGCGAGCGGTGGTCAGGTGCTGTTTGCCAAGCTGGCGCCCTACTTCGGTCAGACGGCGCGCTGGCTGGCTGCTCAGGCCGGTAATCTGGGCATGCTGCTGGTCCACTTCCTGCTGACGGTCGGTATCTGTGGTCTGCTCTATCACTCCGGTGAAGTGGTGGCGACCGGCATTCGCCGCTTTGCCCACCGGCTGGCCGGGGATCGCGGTGACAATGCGACCGTGCTGGCTTCCCAGGCGATCCGTGCCGTGGCCATGGGGGTGGTGGTTACTGCGCTGGTGCAATCCTCGGTGGCCGGGGTGGGGCTGTGGATCGCTGGCATCCCCTACACCATGGTTCTGGTGGTGGTAATGTTCCTGCTCATCGTCGCCCAGATAGGTCCCTTTCCGGTGCTGATCTCCTGTGTCGGTTATCTCTACTGGAGCGGTGATACTACCTGGGGCACCTTCCTGCTGGTCTGGTCGCTGATCGCCGGCACCATGGACAACTTCCTGCGTCCCTTCCTGATCAAACGCGGTGCCAATCTGCCCCTCATTCTCATTCTGGTGGGGGTTATCGGCGGCCTGCTGGCGATGGGGATCATCGGTCTGTTTATCGGCCCCGTGGTGCTGGCGGTGGCTTATACCCTGCTGGATGCCTGGATCAAGGAGGGTGACCATCAGTCAGAGGCGACCCATATCGCTGCACCGCCCAGAGTAGATTGACGGTTCTATAACAAGCTGATGCAAAGAGCCGCCCGATGGGCGGCTCTTTTGTTGATGATAACAGCGTGAGGCCGGTTGTTTCATACCTGAGCCGAAGCGGTTGTTCACAACATCTGTTTGAGGCGATAGAGCAGATCTAGCGCCTGACGGGGGGTGAGCTCGTCCGGGCGCACTGCTTCCAGCTCATCGACTACCGGATGGCTCTGGGGCGCCATGGTCACCGGAGCCGGGCGGGTTTCACCGGCGGCGACCGGAGTGGCGCTCTCCAGCTCGTGCAGTTTGTGACGTGCCTGCTGGATCACCGATTTCGGCACCCCGGCCAACGCCGCCACTTGCAGGCCGTAGGAGCGGCTGGCCGCGCCTTCCTGCACCGCGTGCATAAAGGCGATGGTGTCGCCGTGCTCCACCGCATCCAGATGGACGTTGGCCAGCCCGCTCATCAGCTCGGGCAAGCGGGTCAGCTCGAAGTAGTGGGTGGCAAACAGGGTGTAGGCGCCAATCTTGCTCGCCAGCTGTTCGGCACATGCCCACGCCAGCGAGAGGCCGTCGTAGGTGCTGGTGCCGCGGCCAATTTCGTCCATCAGCACCAGACTGCGGGCGGTGGCGTTGTTGAGGATATTGGCAGTCTCGGTCATCTCCACCATAAAGGTGGAGCGGCCGGAGGCGAGATCGTCCGATGCCCCGATGCGGGTAAAGATGCGGTCGATGGGGCCGATGCGGGCGCTGTCGGCGGGGACGAAGGCACCGATGTGGGCCAGCAGCACGATCAGCGCGGTCTGGCGCATGTAGGTCGATTTACCGCCCATGTTGGGACCCGTGATGATCAGCATCCGCCGCTCCCGCTCCAGCCGGATGGGGTTGGCGATAAAGGGAGCTGTCATCACCTGCTCAACCACCGGATGGCGGCCCGCTTCGATCAGGATCTGATCCTCATCGATGAGGGTCGGGCAGCGGTAGTCGAGGGTCTCGGCCCGCTCGGCCAGGTTGGCCAGCACGTCCAGCTCCGCCAGTGCGGCGGCGGAATCCTGCAGGTCGCCGAGGTGGGGCAGCAGAGCATCGAGCAGCTCTTCGTAGAGCCGTTTCTCCAGCGCCAGCGCCTGGGACTGGGCTGTGAGTACCTTGTCCTCGTACTTCTTCAGCTCGTCGATGATGTAGCGTTCGTTGTTCTTGAGGGTCTGACGGCGGATGTAGTGGGCCGGCACCAGATGGCTGTTGGCGCGGCTCACTTCGATATAGAAGCCGTGCACCTTGTTGTAACCCACCTTGAGGGTGTTGATGCCGGTCAGCAGCTTCTCCCGCTCCTCGATGCGGGCGAGGCTGGCGGTGGCACCGTTGGCGAGATCCCGCAGCTCGTCCAGCTCCTGATTGAAGCCGTCACGGATCACGCCACCATCGCGGATCAGCACCGGCGGCACCTCCATCACCGCACGCTCCAGCAGGTCGAGCAGCTCGGGGAAGGTGCTGGCCCGCTCGGCCAGCTGTTGCACCGCTTCGTGTTCGTTGTCCGCCAGCAGGCGTTGCAACTCGGGTAACTGGGCGAAGGCCTGACGCAGGCGGGTGAGGTCGCGCGGGCGGGCCGAGCGCAGGGCGAGACGGGCCAGCACCCGCTCCACATCACCCACCTGACGCAGCAGGTTGCCCAACTCGTCGTAGAGGTTCTGCTCGATGAGCTCCTTGATGGTGCTCTGGCGACCTTTCAGGATCACCCGATCGCGGATCGGCTGGTGGATCCAGCGCTTGAGCAGGCGGCTGCCCATGGGGGTGGCGGTGCGATCCAGCACCTCGGCCAGGGTATTCTCATAGCCACCGGCCAGATTCTGGGTCAGCTCCAGATTGCGGCGGGTGGCGGCATCCATGATGACGGCGTGATCCGGCTGTTCAAGGCGTACATTGCGGATGTGGGGCAGGGCGGTGCGCTGGGTATCTTTGACGTACTGCATCAGACAACCAGCGGCGCACAGGGCGGTCTCGCTCTTGTCGACGCCAAATCCCACCAGATCCTGGGTGCCGAACTGCTGGCAGAGCAGCTTGCGGGCGGTGCCCAGCTCAAACTCCCACTCCGGGCGGCGACGCAGGCCGCGGCGACCTTCTATATGGTGCAGGAATTCGAACGATTCCGGGTAGAGCAGTTCGGCCGGATTGGTGCGCTGCAGCTCAGCCAGTAAGGTCTCTTCTTTCTCGAACTGGTTGATGAAGAAGCGGCCGGAGCCGATGTCCATTGTGCCATAGCCGAAGCGGCGGCCATCGTGGTAGACGGCGGCGATCAGGTTGTCCTGTCGCTCGCTGAGCAGCGCCTCGTCGGAGACGGTGCCCGGGGTGATGATGCGAATGACCTTGCGCTCCACCGGCCCCTTGCTGGTGGCGGGATCCCCCACCTGTTCGCAGATGGCGGCGGATTCGCCAAGCTGCACCAGCTTGGCCAGATAGCCCTCGATGGCGTGATAGGGCACCCCCGCCATCGGGATGGGGCTGCCCGCCGACTGGCCACGTTTGGTCAGGGAGATATCGAGCAGTTGAGAGGCCTTGCGGGCATCGTCATAGAACAGCTCGTAGAAGTCGCCCATCCGGTAGAACAGCAGGATCTCCGGGTTCTCGGCCTTGAGGCCAAGGTACTGCTGCATCATGGGCGTGTGGGCGCTCATATTGGCGCCGGAAGCGGAGCTTGTGGCGCCGCTGGCTTGGTGTTGTGCGGTCATGTTCTGTTCCAGAAGGGGCCTCTGCGGGCCAGTGTCTGCGGTGATGAGCCTTGGGCTTGATGGCGCCATTCTACACATAAGCGCCGCGACGGGGGAGCGGGTGTTCCGGGCGCGGTTGCTCTGCGCTATTGAAGGCATGACACCGGTGCGGCACCTCACATTACGGCAGGCAAGGGCGGTCTGCCGTGGTTGCGGGCGGCGCTAGCGGGATCGCATAATGTGCCCCTTGAGCGGATCATAAGGAGTCGTGATGAAACTGGATGCAGAGATAGAGCACCTTGCCATCGAGCTGGGACGGGCCCTCGGTCAACGGGGCTGGCTGGCGGCGACCGCCGAATCCTGTACCGGCGGCGGGGTGGCCAGCGCCATCACCGACATCGCGGGTAGTTCCGGCTGGTTCGATCGCGGATTTGTCACTTACACCAACGAAGCCAAGCAGCAGATGTTGGGGGTGAGCAGCGAGAGCCTTGAGCAGCACGGTGCGGTGAGCGAAGCCGTGGTGCTGGAGATGGCCCGCGGCGCGCTGGCCCACTCGTCTGCCTCCATCAGCGTTGCTATCAGTGGCATCGCTGGCCCCGGCGGCGCCACCGAAGGCAAGCCGGTCGGCACCGTCTGGTTCGCCTGGGCCGACCGCAACGGCCGTCACCACTCCCTGCTCGCCCGCTTCGACGGGGATCGCCGACAGGTACGCCAGCAGGCGGTGAGACAGGCCTTGTCGGGTCTGTTGGCCCTGCTCAGATAAATTGGGCTTGATACTGTATGAATAGACAGTATACTTAGCCCAACTTCACTTCTTACTCACGATTTCCAGCGGAGATTGGCATGGATCAGAACAAACAGAAGGCACTGGCGGCTGCGCTGGGTCAGATTGAAAAGCAGTTCGGCAAAGGTTCCATCATGCGTCTGGGCGACAGCAAGACCATGGATATCGAAGCCATCTCTACCGGTTCCCTCTCGCTGGACGTGGCGCTGGGCATTGGCGGTCTGCCGTGTGGCCGTATCGTCGAGATCTACGGCCCGGAATCTTCCGGTAAAACCACCCTCACCCTGCAGGTGATCGCGGAAGCCCAGAAGAAGGGCAAAACCTGTGCCTTCGTCGATGCGGAACACGCCCTCGACCCTATCTATGCTGCCAAGCTGGGCGTCAACGTCGACGACCTGCTGATCTCCCAGCCGGATACCGGTGAACAGGCGCTGGAAATCTGCGACATGCTGGTTCGCTCCAACGCCGTTGACGTCATCATCGTCGATTCCGTGGCGGCCCTGACCCCGAAAGCGGAAATCGAAGGGGAGATGGGTGACTCCCACGTTGGCCTGCAGGCCCGTCTGATGTCCCAGGCGCTGCGCAAACTGACCGCCAACATCAAGAACGCCAACTGCCTGTGCATCTTCATCAACCAGATCCGGATGAAGATCGGCGTCATGTTCGGTAGCCCGGAAACCACCACAGGTGGTAACGCGCTCAAGTTCTACGCCTCCGTGCGTCTGGATATCCGTCGTATCGGCGCCATCAAGGAAGGCGACGAAGTGGTCGGTAACGAGACTCGCGTCAAAGTGGTCAAGAACAAGGTGGCCCCGCCCTTCAAGCAGGCTGAATTCCAGATCTTCTACGGTGCCGGTATCTCCAAAGAGGGCGAGCTGGTGGATCTCGGCGTCAAGCACAAGCTGATCGACAAGGCGGGTGCCTGGTACAGCTACAATGGCGAGAAGATCGGTCAGGGTAAGGCCAACGTCATGAAGCTGTTCGCCGAGAACAAGGTGATGGCTGGCGAAGTGGAAGCCCGCCTGCGCGAGCTGCTGCTCTCCGGTGCCGTGCCAGTCGATGACAAGGCTGCTCCGGTTGAGGCAGACGAGTTCGATGCCGAAAGCGAACAAGAGTTCGAGTAAGGAACAAAGGAAGGCCGGGTAGATACCCGGCCTTGTTATTTATGGTTGATGAATCCGTTACCGAACCGGTCGAGCCTGCCGAACCGACCTTTGCAGAGCAGCTTACCGCCGCCCGCGCCTTTGCCATGCGCAGTCTGGCCCGCCGCGAGAGTGCCGAGTCCGAGCTGGCTAACCGGCTGCGCCAGCAGGGCTTCAATGAAGAGGTGATCGAGGCGGTGGTCGACTACTGCCGCGGTTACAACTGGGTCAATGACGAACGTTACGGCGGTATGGCTGTACGGGCCGGTGCCGCCAAGAGCCATGGCCCCATCAAGATCCGCTTCGATCTGCGCCGCAAGGGGCTCGACGATATGCAGATTGATGCCGCATTCGATCAGCCGGAGCTGGACTGGTTCGAACTGGCGTTTGCCCTGCTCGAACGGCGCGCCCGAGTGGCCGATCTGGCGGATTTCAAGCTGCGGATGAAGTGGCTCAAGTACCTGCTGGGGCGCGGCTTTACCCAGGATCAGGCCCGTTATGCCATCTCGGCCCTGCAGGAGCGGGAGGAGTAACGCCACTGCGTGGCAAACGTCGTTTCACCTCTCCTTGTGGCATGTTTTTCCTGCTCGCTCAGTAGCTTGCGCGCACAATCCCGAAAAAGCGGCCTTTTGTTCATCTCATCCCTCTTTATGCGCTGCTTTTTTGCCTCTCGACAGTGAAAAAAGCCACTGTGGGCAGCGGCGCTCTTATCTGGCCCGTTTATGTGCGCTTTTTCGCCCGTGGCGGCCCTGTCTGTTTTACTTTACCCCGCAGAAAACTTACATTAATGCGGTTAAAAGTCCGTATTCGAATCAAGCAGGATTTTCCATGTATATGTCCACGTCAGAGATTCGCGCTGCGTTTCTCGAGTATTTCCGTTCCCAGGGGCACCAGGTTGTCTCCTCCAGCTCGCTGGTACCGCATAACGACCCGACCCTGTTGTTTACCAACGCGGGTATGAACCAGTTCAAGGACGTGTTCCTTGGCGCAGACAAGCGTGCCTACAATCGCGCGACGACTTCCCAGCGTTGCGTGCGTGCCGGTGGTAAGCACAACGATCTGGAAAACGTCGGCTATACCGCTCGTCACCACACCTTCTTCGAAATGCTGGGCAACTTCAGCTTCGGTGACTACTTCAAACAGGATGCCATCAAGTTTGCATGGGGCTTCCTGACCGAGGTGCTGCAGCTGCCGAAAGATCGCCTGCTGGTAACCGTCTACGCGACTGACGATGAAGCTTTCGATATCTGGGAAAAAGAGGTCGGTGTCCCGGCCGATCGCATCGTGCGCATCGGTGACAACAAGGGTGCCCCTTACGCTTCCGACAACTTCTGGGCCATGGGCGATACCGGCCCGTGCGGTCCTTGCACCGAGATCTTCTATGACCACGGCGATCACATCTGGGGTGGCCGTCCCGGCTCACCGGAAGAGGATGGTGACCGTTTCATCGAGATCTGGAACGTGGTCTTCATGCAGTTCAACCGCCAGGCTGACGGCACCATGGAGCCGCTGCCCCGTCCGTCCGTGGATACCGGCATGGGTCTGGAGCGTATCTCCGCCATCATGCAGGGGGTGCACTCCAACTACGAAATCGACATCTTCCAGGCGCTGATCAAGAAAGCGGCCGAGATTGTCGGCACCACCGATCTGAGCAACCAGTCCCTGCGCGTCATCGCTGACCACATCCGCTCCTGCGCCTTCCTGGTGGCAGATGGCGTGATGCCGTCCAACGAAGGTCGTGGCTATGTGCTGCGTCGCATCATCCGTCGCGCCGTGCGTCACGGTCGCAAGCTGGGCGCTACCGATGTCTTCTTCTACAAACTGGCTGCCGAGCTGGCAGTGCAGATGAAGGATGTCGCTGCCGAGCTGATCGCCCAGCTGCCGCTGGTCGAGCGCGTGCTGCGCATCGAAGAGGAGCAGTTCGTCCGCACGCTGGATCGCGGTCTGCTGCTGCTGGAAGACGCTCTGGCCAACCTGGGTGATGCCAAGGTTATTCCGGGCGAGGTGGTGTTCAAGCTCTATGACACTTACGGCTTCCCGGCCGACCTGACTGCCGACGTGGTGCGCGAGCGCGAGATCGGCATCGATGAAGAGGGCTTCAAGGCCGAGATGGAGAAGCAGCGTGCTCGCGCCAAAGAGGCCTCCAGCTTCGGTGTGAACTACAACGAAATGCTCAAGCTCGACTTCGAGACCCCCTTCACCGGTTACAAGACCCTCACCGAGCGTACCCACGTGGTCGGTATCTACAAGGGTGTGGAAGAGGTGAGCGGTCTTATCGCCGGTGACGAAGCGGTCATCGTGCTGGAAGAGACCCCCTTCTACGCCGAGTCCGGCGGCCAGATTGGCGACAGCGGTACCCTGAAAGTGGACGACGGCATCTTTGCCGTGACCGACACCCTGAAAGCGGGCAAGGCGATCATCCACAAGGGTTACATGGAGCTGGGCACCCTGGAGAAGGGCGCCGAAGTGGAAGCCGTGGTTGACGCTGACCGTCGTCAGGCCATCGCCCTGAACCACTCCGTGACTCACCTGCTGCACGCTGCCCTGCGTCAGGCACTGGGCGAGCATGTCACCCAGAAAGGTTCTCTGGTTGGGGCCGAGCGCATGCGTTTCGACTTCTCCCACTTCGAGGGGCTGACCATGGCGACCATTCGCCGGGTCGAGGAGCTGGTCAACAACCAGATCCGCGCCAACCACGAAATCACCACCCAGCTGATGGATCTGGAAGCGGCCAAGTCCGCCGGTGCCATGGCGCTGTTTGGTGAAAAATATGAAGACGACGTGCGCGTGGTGCGCATGGGCGACTACTCCACCGAGCTGTGCGGCGGTACTCACGCCAAGCGCACCGGTGATATCGGCTTCTTCAAGATCATCGCCGAGAGCGGTATCGCAGCTGGCGTGCGCCGTATCGAAGCGGTGACCGGCAAAGCTGCCATCGACTTCATGCATCAGGTTGGCGAGCAGATCGAAGAGGCTGCTGCACTGGTGAAAGGTGACCAGTTCTGCATCGCCGACAAGGTTCGCCAGATGCTGGACAAGGCCAAGATGATGGAGCGCGAGCTGGAGCAGCTCAAGGCCAAGCTGGCCGCTCAGGCCAGTAACGACCTGCTGGGTCAGGTGATCGAGATCAACGGTCAGAAGGTGCTGGTTGCAGCGCTGGAAGGGGCCGATCCGAAATCCCTGCGCGGCATGCTGGACGAGCTGAAGAACCAGATGAAGTCCGGTGTTGTACTGCTGGCCACCTGTGCCGACGGCAAGGTCAACCTGATCGCCGGCGTCACCAACGACCTGACCGGCAAGGTCAAGGCCGGTGAGCTGGTCAATCTGGTTGCCCAGCAGGTGGGTGGCAAGGGCGGTGGCCGTCCGGACATGGCACAGGCGGGTGGTACCCAGCCTGAGGCGGTGCCGGCAGCGCTGCAATCCGTTCACTCCTGGCTGGAAGAGCGCCTGTAATCGGGCGAGGTGATCTGTGGCACTCTATGTACAGAAGTACGGCGGCACCTCGGTCGGCACACTGGAGCGGATCGAGGCGGTAGCTGAGCGGGTCGAGCAGACCCGCGCCCAGGGACACGACGTGGTGGTGGTTGTCTCCGCCATGTCGGGCGAAACCAACCGGTTGCTGGGCATGGCCCAGCAACTGGATCCTGATGCCAACCGGCGGGAGATGGATGTACTGGTCTCCACCGGTGAGCAGGTCACCATAGCGCTGCTGGCGATCGCGTTGAACAAACGCGGTTGTCCTGCGGTCTCAATGACCGGTGATCAGGTACGGATTCACACCGATTCCGCCTATGGCAAGGCGCGCATCACCCACATCGACACCGAGCTGGTTCATACCGAACTGGCTGCGGGCAAGGTGGTGGTGATCGCCGGTTTCCAGGGCCGTGACGAGCATAACGCCATCACAACCTTGGGCCGCGGCGGTTCGGATACCACGGCGGTTGCCGTGGCGGCGGCCATCAAGGCCGATGAGTGCCAGATCTTTACCGATGTGGATGGGGTATACACCACGGATCCGCGCATCGAGCCCAAGGCGCGTCGTCTCGACACCATCACCTTCGAGGAGATGCTGGAGATGGCCAGTCTCGGCGCCAAGGTGTTGCAGATCCGCTCGGTGGAGTTTGCGGGCAAGTACCGCGTCCCGCTGCGGGTGCTGTCGAGCTTTATCGATGGAGAGGGAACCTTAATCACATATGGAGGTGATAGGATGGAAGCTCCCCTGGTATCCGGGATCGCTTTTAACCGCAACGAGGCCAGCCTGACCATTCTGGGCGTGCCGGACAGACCAACCGTTGCCGCGCAGATCCTGAATCCGATCAGCGACGCCAACATTGATGTCGACATGATTGTGCAGAACACCCTGGGAGATGGCACCGCCGACTTCACCTTCACGGTGAATCGTGACGACTATCGCCGCGCCCGGGCACTGCTGGAGGAGACCGCCACCGAACTTGGCGCCTCCTGCGTGCAGGGCAATGGCGAGATTGCCAAGGTCTCCATTGTCGGTGTCGGCATGTGGAACCATCCCGGTGTTGCGCGCACCATGTTCAAGGTATTGGGCGAGGAGGGGATCAACATGCAGTTGATCTCGACCTCTGAAATCAAAATCTCTGTGGTAATTGACGAGAAGTATCTGGAGCTGGCGGTGCGAGCCCTGCACGCGGCTTTCGGGTTGGATCAGGCACCGCAAGAGCAGCCCTTGGGCTAACAATCTCTGATTGATTTAGTTTCAACCATTTACCATATCGGTATCTTTGTTAGATAATGTCGCATATCGATATAAAAACAAAACAGGATACAGGAGCAAGCGAATGCTTATTTTGACTCGTCGTGTAGGGGAAACCCTGATGATTGGTGATGAAGTGACTGTCACCGTACTGGGCGTTAAAGGTAACCAGGTCCGTATCGGTGTTAACGCGCCGAAAGAGGTCTCCGTACACCGCGAAGAGATCTACCAGCGCATCCAGGCTGAGAAAGTACCGGGTCAATCCGGCTTCTAAGCGGCTTTAATGGCTGTGACAAGGCGACACCTCATGTGTCGCCTTTTGTTTTTTAAGGCTAGGCAAAACCGCGCTGCAAGGTGCAAAAGAGCGGGATAAGTGTCGATATTGTTTGAATATTCCACGCTTTGGCCAAATGCTGAGCGAACACGCTTTTTTCTCCAAAAAAGTGTTTGACTAAAAATCCCTGTGAAGTATTATCAGCCCCGCAAACGGAGAGGTGGCCGAGAGGCTGAAGGCGCTCCCCTGCTAAGGGAGTATGCGGCTTATACCCGCATCGGGGGTTCGAATCCCCCCTTCTCCGCCATTTTGCGCCCGTAGCTCAGCTGGATAGAGTACCTGGCTACGAACCAGGTGGTCAGAGGTTCGAATCCTCTCGGGCGCACCAT